>JBKQUS010000215.1:0-15251 GCA_052325505.1 Limisphaerales bacterium | reverse complement strand
CTCGGTCAATTGCAGGAGAAAATCATCCAGCCGGCGGTCCAGTTGTTTGAGCGCATGCGATGTCATGCACGTCAAGATGAACCCGCCTGCCAAAATGTCAAGCTTTACTTAACCTAGTATTATTAAGGACCTGGTTCCTGCAAGCGATTTGGCCGAGGGGTTGCTCAACAACAGCGACCGGCCGCCAGTGGCTTCTGCGGAAAGCGGACGGATACTTTTCACCGGCCAGCCGCTGCCGCACTTCAACGAAGCGGACGAATGCGCCGGCTTGGACGGGTTGATCACTCATCGTTTGTGGACTCAATTAGGCTTCCCTCCCGAGAATACCTTGCATGACATTCGTTGGGGACAACATGTCAAAGCCGGCGGCGTGGATGATTTTGTGTGGGTGCTGCTGATTTCCGGCGCGGTGCCCCCGGCGCACCTGACAGGCGGCTACGCCGGCGCCGTCAGCGAACGGCAGCCACCCATGTACTTCCGTCTGGGCGGCGGAACAATCAAAGGGATTTCCAAACCCGGACACATCGTTTGGAGTCGTGTTTTCGTCATGGATGGACAATTGCACTGCGACCTCGGCGTCGGCACAGCGGTGGAGTTACCCCGGACCGAAACGGAATTTCGCTGGCGCGAAACGACGTCACAATGGCCAATAATGCACGCCGTTTTTCATGGCGTCACGCGCGACCAGATGATGGCCAGGCATAAGTCCAATCATGTTCAAGTGGTCTATGCCCCCGATGCTGCGCAAGCATCTCGCGCCTGTCGAATCAAGGCAGCCATGTTGTCTGAACTTGGCTTGCAAGTTCACTTCTGCGGCAATGTCGAGATATGAAATCTGCGGATTCCAATCCGAATAACGGCCCACCCAACCTTCCCACCCCAAACCGCCCCGCGCTCAATCGGCGAACGTTCATTGTCAGGACCGCAGCCGCGGCGTAGGCTTGCTCGGTTGTGCCGCGGCACGTCCTTGGCGCAGTCGAGACTCCTCCAAGTGAGAAACTTAACATTGCCGGCATCGGCGTAGGCGGCATGGGCGCTAACAACCTCGAGAATCTCAAAGGTCAAAACATCGTGGCCTTGTGCGACGTGGACCACGACTACGCAGCGCCGATTTTCAAAAAATATCCCGATACCCGCGTGTGGACCGACTATCGCAAAATGCTGGAGAAACAAAAGGACATTGACGCCGTTGTCATTGCCACTCCCGACCATACACACGCTGTCATCGCCGTGGCTGCGATGCGCGCGGGCAAACACGTCTATCTTCAAAAACCGCTGACACACGATGTTCACGAGGCCCGGACAGTCGCCCTAGCCGCCGCCCGGTACCGCGTTATCACCCAGATGGGCAACCAAGGCCAGTCCGCCGAGGGCGTCCGCAGCCTGTGCGAATGGATCTGGGACGGCGCCATCGGCGACATCCGGGAGGTTCATGCCTGGTGCGACCTTTCCTACTATCCGTGGGGGCACGCTTATTGGGGCTCAAAGTATGGCCAACGCCCAAGCGACACGCCCGCCGTTCCAAAATCACTCGACTGGAATCTGTGGCTTGGCCCGGCCAACGAACGCCCTTATCACCCGGCGTATCATCCATTGGTCTGGCGTTGTTGTTGGGATTTTGGCTGCGGCATGATGGGCGACCGTGGCGCACACACGCTTGATGCCGTGCTCTGGGCGCTCAAGCTCGGGCATCCCGCGAAAATTCACGCCTTCAGTTGCGGTGGCAACGCTGACGTGCATCCCGTCTCCGCCATGGTGACCTACCAATTCCCTGCTCGCGGAGAATTGCCGCCGGTCAAACTCACGTGGTGGGAAGGTTTGCGCGCACCGCGGCTGGAAGGGTTGGATGATGATCTCGAAATGCCGCGCGAAGGAGGCATTATTTTCCACGGCAGCAAAGAAAAGATCATGGCTACGTACATGGGCGGCCAGCCGATGCTGTTGCCGGCGAGTCTTCATCGGGATTACCGGCGTCCAGCCAAAAGCCTGCCGCGGGTCGAAGGAGAAACTCACGAGATGGATTGGGTGCGGGCATGCAAAAGCGGGATGCAGGCGGGCTCGAACTTCGAATATGCGGGTCGGCTGACAGAAATCTGTCTTCTGGGCAACATCGCCAAGCGGACAGACCTTCCCTTGCAATGGGATGGAGTTTCGATGAAATTCACCAACGCCCCGCAAGCCGATCAGTTTATCCGAACCGAATATCGTCAAAGCTGGAGCTTGTAGCCACGCTTATGAACAGCCGCGAACGGGTCTTCGCCCATTTGAACGGTCAGCCAGTGGATCACCTGCCTCTTATGCCCATCGCCATGCAGTTTGCCTGCGACCAGATCGGTGCGAAGTATCGAGACTATTGCACAGATTATCGCGTGCTCATGCAGGGCCAGATCGACACCGCCCAAGTGTTTGGCCTGGATTACGTCAACACGATGTCCGATCCGGCGCGCGAAGCGGCGGATTGTGGCGCGGTCGTCGCTTATTTCGACGACCAACCTGCGGCCATCGTTGAAGACCAGACGCTGCTGGCAGACATAACCCAACTGCCCCGGCTGAAGATACCTGACCCTCTGGGCGGCGGACGAATGCATAATGGCATCAAGGCGCTCGCCCTCTTCAAAGAACAGATTGGCCGCGACAAGATCGTGGAAGGCTGGGTCGAAGGTCCAATCGCCAAAGCGGCTGACTTGCGCGGCATTAACACCCTGATGACGGATTTTTTCGATGAACCCGCCTTCGTGCGCGACCTTTTCTCCTTCGTCGTTGAAATGGAACTGCGATTTGCCCGGCAGCAAGTCAAAACGGGAGCGGACATCATTGGAATCGGCGACGCGGCGGCTTCCCTGGTCGGGCCGGACATTTATAATGAATTTGTATGGCCTTATGAGAAGCAACTGGTGGAGGGCATCCACACTCTCGGTGCACGCACGCGCCTGCACATTTGTGGGAACACGAATCACATCGTTGCGGGCATGGGCCGGTTGGGCTGCAACATCGTCGATGTGGACTCGCTCACGCCAATGCTTCTGGCCCGCGGGCAAATGCCCCGACAAATCATCCTCGGCAACCTCAATCCTGTTGTCATGCTGCGCAACGGCATCACTGGTCAGATTAGAAGAGAAGCCGCCTCGCTTGTCAAGATCACCACGTAATGCCTTGCGAATATTCGCGAACGGTGAGAGCAGAGAGTCAATCAAACGGAATAGTAGGTTCATATAGGCTTAAGCGTTGACAGCTTGCACCATGGTTTGAGTTTCATTCTTGGGTGCTGCGGGCCTTGCGACGCGTGGCATCGGCACGATTTTCCGCTCGTACTCCTCCAGTGACGGCACGATGACCTGCGCCTTCTTGGAATAAGCTCTGGCGATGGCCTTGGAACTGTGCCCAAGGGCCTGCTGCGCGAACCGCTCCGGCATTCCAACCGTCTTCGCCCGCTCTGCCCAAGCATAACGGTAGCTGTGCAAGGAAATGCCGGTGATGCCAACGGTTTTGAGCCGCTTGACGAACATTTTCGCGCGGTGGTTCTCCTGAATCCGCGCCATGCGTGGAAACAACGGGCCGTTTTTCGGCAGCGATTCCAATAGGGCGGCGACTTCCGCGCCAAAGGTGATGATGACCGGAACGTTGGTCTTTCCCCGCCGGTAGGAAATCGTGCGGTCATTCCAATCCACGTCCTCACCAGTCAATTCCGCCATGTCGGTCTGCGAGCCGCCCAAGTGCCACAGGAGTTGGTAATACGCCCGGATTTCCGGGTTGTGCTCCCGGTCAATGATCGTCTGGTGCTCGTCCGCTGTAATGGCCTTCCGGTCTTTATGCCTCACTGGCGGCCAGTGAAGTTTGGGCAGAACCGGCCAAGGAAGCCAGTGCATCCCGACCGCGAAATTGTGCAGACGGCGCAAAAACATATTGGTCGAGACGGTTCCCGAATTGAGAACCTGCAAAAAAAGCTCGGACGCCGTTTCCATGAGTTTGCGGTGGCGGATGAGGTCGAAGGGTTTGTCCCGCATCGCCGCTGTCCATCGGCGTTGGGTTGGGCCGGTTTTGAGCGGGGCCATTGCGTCCATGACATCCTGCCATGTCCGTTTGGCCATGACGGGGTCGCCGTGCTGCAAGTAAGCCTGGGCGATTTGCAGGTTGATGGCGGGCTGGCGCACGGCCTGATTCTTGGCCTCGATGATCTGCCGGGCGGCGTCCCCGTTCGTGGTGTTAAGGCTGGCGCGTTTGCCAGTGACCTTGTCAAAGCAATAATACATTCCACCCCGGATGCCACGATGAACTAAGCGGTAACGTGTATTCATAATTTCCTCACGCAACCGCGATGATAAAACATCCGAAGCCCGGACCGTTAGCGGGTAGTCGGAGAGTTATCCTCCGTTACCCCTGTTTAAGACGGGCACGCAAGTTGGTGTCCGTTTCGGTGTCCGTTGCCGACCATCTGCCACCTAAACCATTGTTGCACTAGCAGTTAGGAATGGAGCCAGTTGCCGGATTTGAACCGGCGACCCATGCTTTACGAAAGCATTGCTCTACCAACTGAGCTAAACTGGCCTCAAAGGCCCCACAATTTAGTTTTTACCGCCGATTATGGCAAGCCGATTTGACGGCGCCGTCGCAGGTCAGAGGAATTCCTTGATTTTCGGAGGGAAACGCGGTCAAGTGCAAGTGATGCCGACGGAGATGACGTTGTGGCAAAACAAACTTTACGCTTATCCCAGGTTTACCGGCTGATCGAGCCGGGGCCGGTGGTCATGGTCACAACCGCCAGCGGCGGGCGCGCCAATATAATGGCCATGTCGTGGCACACAATGATCGATTTTGAGCCGCCCATCATCGCTTGCGTCGTCAGCGACCGGAATTTCACGTTCAGCATCCTGAAAGAAACCAGGGAATGTGTCATCAACATCCCGACAGTGGAATTGGCCAAAAAGGTGGTGTCCTGTGAGAACACATCCGGGCGAACCATCGACAAGTTTAAAAAGTTCGGCCTTACGCCGTCCCATGCCGCCTGCGTGCAGGCGCCGCTGATCGCCGAGTGCTACGCCAATCTTGAATGTCGCGTGATTGACTCAAAGCTCGCCACAAAATACAACCTCTTCATCGTTGAGGTGGTCAAGGCCTGGATTGCCCGCTCCCAAAAGCATCCCCGCACCATCCATCATCATGGGCGCGGCGTGTTCGTGGTTGACGGCAAAACCATCAAGCTGCCTTCCAGAATGAAATAGTTTAATTCGCGTGACTTGCGGGCGGATTGGCTTATATTTCCTCGCTTGACGACCCTATCGTCTAGCGGTTAGGACATCGCCCTTTCACGGCGGTAGCAGGGGTTCGATTCCCCTTAGGGTCGCCACTTTTCCCCCGTTAATCGCTCTGGCTCAAGCGCATTTTGGGCGTGTCGAAAAGCATCGCGTGCGCTTCGCTCAGGATGGCCGGGATCCGCTGCGCGAACGGGCTTTTGGCCAGCGCGTGCCGCATTTTTTCCGCGTCGATTTTTGCCGCGTTCGCGCCCGGGAACCAGTGGTCCCCCTGCCCCATCAAGTTGTAGCGCATTGTCCCCCACGAAACCAGGTCGAGCGATTTGGCATAAGTCCACAGGCGCAGGATTTCCATGACGTTCACCTCGCCCGGAACATTCACGTAATGCGGCAGACCCTGGATCCAATCGTTGCACCAATCCGCGCCCAGCACACTTTCCATTTCGGCGCGGAGGCGGTGCTCAATCGGCTCGATGGTTTCCGAAATCTTGTCGTAATAATCCAGCGCGCGCACGTGAACGTCGAAATCCCCGGGCCGCGCCGCTCCGCAACTGAGCGTATGCACCTCCGCGCGCGCCAGGCAGTAAAGATCGTTGAATTCCATGGGCGACAGCGGCGCGCACAGCCTGACCATTTTGGGCGGCGGTTCGTAGAGCTTGCCGCCTTTGTCGTTCGGGCTGATGATGAAAACGCCCATGTCGCATTTCCGCGCCGCCACAATGGCCGGCCAGTTGAGCGGGTTGACGAAATACCAGTGCAAATTCACGTAATCGAATTCGCCGGTGCTGATGGTCTCCAGGATGACGTCGGTGGTGGCATGGGTGGAAAAGCCCAGGAACCGTATCCGCCCCTCCTTCTGCAAGCGCCGCGCCGCCGCCACGCAACCATTCTTCTTTACAGCCCAGATCAGCAACTGCCGGTTGTTGATGCCGTGCAGGGACAGCAAATCAACGTGATCCAGCCGCAAATAGCTCATCGACTTCTCAAATGTCTTGAGGAAATCCCCGGCGTGTTCCTGCGGCGCGACCTTGGTTTGGACGATGATCTTGTCGCGCGGCAATTCGGGCAGCACGCGGCCCAGTTGCATTTCCGACGTGCCGTAGCCGCGGGCGGTTTCGAAGTGGTTGATGCCAAGTTCCAGTGCGCGGTGAATGGTGGCCTCCACGTTGGCCTGGTTATCGTCCGGGATGGCCACCGGGGGCACGTCCTGCCATTTGTATTGGTACCTCATCCCGCCGCAAGTGATGACGGGCATAACCAGCTCCGTTCGACCAAAACGCCGATATCTCATGCCGCTTTTATCGCACTAATTAGGTGCTTCGGCAACTCCAGCTTGTGGTGCAACGGGATGCAAAACCTGGTTCTCCGAAATCTGGCTGGCTATCCAAGGGGCGCGGCTTTAGCATCGCGCCGAATGGCCAAACTTATCTTTGACATCGAGACGTCGGCCTTGCCGCTAGAACAGTTTGATGCGGTGCAGCAGGAGTACTTGTTTCGCGAGGCGGCCAATTTGCCGGATCCGGCGGCGCAAGCGGCGCGGCGCGAGGAGATCCACCGGCAATTCAGTCTCTGGCCGCTGACCGGACAGGTGGTCTGCATCGCCATGCTCAATGCGGATAGTTTGCGGGGCAAGGTTCTGTTTCTGGCGGAGGATAGCGACGACGCAAAAAGCGGGCAGGAGGGCGCGGTGGAATTCCAGCCCTGCCCGGATGAAGCGGCTTTGCTGACCGAATTTTGGGAGGTGGCGGTGCATTATGACTCGGTCATCACCTTTAACGGACGCGGCTTCGATGTGCCGTTCATTTATTTGCGGTCAGCGTTGCTGAAGGTGGAGGTTTCGCGAAAGGATTGGCTGGGCTACCGTTACCAGGTGGACCCGCATTGCGATCTGCTGGAGCAATTGACCTTTTACAACATCAGCGGGCGCGACGGGGCGGCGCGGCGGTTTAACCTAGATTTTTATTGCAAAGCATTTGGCATCGAATCCCCCAAAAGCCACGGTGTCACGGGCATGGACGTGGGCCGGATGATGGCGGAAGGGAAGGGGCGCGAGATCGGGGAGTATTGCATGCGGGACGTGCAGGCGACGCTGGCCTTGTACAATATTTGGCAGAAACGCCTGGCGGCTGTAAAGTGAAGGTAGAAGGCTGAAGGCTGAAAACGGCAGGCGGAAGGCGGAAGAAAAAACTAACTCGAGTATGGCGCGTGACAACAATGAATCCGGACCGGTGGGGCGGCTGGCGAAGCAGGCTTCGCTGGCGTGGACGGCCCTTCTGGAGCGGCGTCATTATGGACGCGGTCCGGTGGGGGCGGTGGCCAGGCCGCCGATCGGCGCGCTGGTTTGCTTTGCGGTGGAGGAGGAGATGAAGTTTTTTGCGCCGCATCGGTCCGGCGGTGATCTGCCGTTGGCCACCACGTTCCAAGTATGGCTGACGGGAATCGGCCGGAAGAATGCGGCGGAAAATGCGCGCAAAGCCATCGCCTGCATGAAGCCCGAGCGTGTCATCACGGCCGGATTCGCCGGGGGATTAAACCCGGCGTTGAAGTGCGGGACGGTGGTCTATGACCAGGATTTTGACGCGGGATTTGGGCCGGAATTGGAGAATTTGGGGGCGGTGTCGGCAAAGTTCCACTGTCATCGACGCGTGGCCATCACCGCGGAGGAAAAGGCGGCGCTTTGGAAAGAAACGGGGGCCGACGCGGTGGAAATGGAGTCGTCGGTGATCCGCACCATTTGCCGGGAGTGCCATATTCCGAGCGCGACTGTCCGCGTCATTTCGGACGACGCAACGCAGGACCTGCCGCTGGACTTCAACGCGCTGATGACGTCGGAGGACAGGATCAATTACTTGAAACTGCTTGGGGCGGTGTTGAGCCGGCCGGGCCGGATTCCGAAGCTGATCGAGTTCCAGCGGCAGACGCTGGGCGCGGCGCGAAAACTGGGCGCGGTGTTGGAGGATTTACTGCGGGCGGAACGGTGTTGAAGCGACGCCGGCGGCTGGCGGCGCGTTGGATTTTTTCGCGGCTTCGCTTTGGCTGATGAGGAATGCTCCGACCGCGATGAACAGCACTCCGGTCCAGCGCCCGGCGCTGACCTTTTCGTGAAGGAGGAACTGGGCGGCCAGGGTCGTGACAATAAAACCGAGGGAAGTCAACGGCCAGACGAAGCTGACATCGCAGACGGCGAGCATATAAAGCAAGGCGCCGTAGAAGACGGCTTCCAGCGCGGTGCCAAGAAGAACTTTGCCGTTGCACGCGCCGTCCATGATGATCCGGGCGATTTGAGCGGGCGGAAGATTTCCGTCACGCGCGTTGACCTCCTTCAGGCCGGCGCTGAGAATGGCGATGCCGATGGATTCAACGATAGCGGCGACGATGAGAATGAGAAGAATTTTAGCCATGATTCATAGGTCCTGGTAACGGATCAACTGGATGCCCAGTTGCCGCACCAAGGCGCGGGTTGAGGGGTTAACAAGCGCATCAAACTCGTTCTTAAATTGATCGAGAGAGGGATGGGAGTAAAGCTCGGAATCTCCCGGAGGCAGGAGGGGGAGAAGCTTTGCGACATAGCCGGCATCCACGCGGGCACTCTGCAACAAGCCGAACACGGCGCGGGTATGGCGGATGTTGTTGCGCCGAAGCCGCGGCCCGGCCCGGGCGGAAAGAAGGTGATAAATGGCGGCGTGGCTGAGGCGATAAAACCAGCGGCCGGAGGCGATCCGGGCGTTGAGAAGGAGCGGATCCCGGGTGAAACGCATGGTGCGGATGCCCCACGGCCCGGCGTTGTCACAGAGAATGTTGAAAACGGCCGGATGGAGATGCATGTGCAAATGGCCGTTGACATGGTCGAGGGGCAGCGCATAGGCACGGAATTTTTCGAATTGGGCGGCGATTTCATCGCGCAATTGCGCCCGGCAGCGCGCGGAGAAAAAATAGCGGAACCCGGCGGCGACCGGGCCGGTGGAGAACTGGGATTGAGAATCGACAAGGTCGGGAATGGCGGAGGGCGGCAGAGCGGACCGGCCGCAAACCAGGGCCAGATGCAAACCGATGCCAAGACCGGGGTTCTCGCGCGCCAAGGCGACAGCTTCGTCGGTGTCGGCTTCGTTGACCATGAGGCTGGCGGTGGTGAGGATGCCTTCGCGATGGGCGCGGATGACGGCATGGTTGATGGCATGGGAACGGCCGAAATCGTCCGCATTAACGATCAGGCGGCGTCTGGCTTCAGGGGATGTCATAGTTGGGCACGGCCACGCCCAGGAACAGGCGGCACCAAGTGCGGAAGATGAGCAGGGCTTTCCGGCCCCTGCCCAAGCGCGCGGGGCGCGGCCCGAAAACCTGAAAACGCCGGCGTTCCAATATGCGTAATAACCGCCAATAAACCGAACCCATCAATTCGGCGGCAGCCATGGACCGACGGTCCCCGGCCGGGAGGGTTTGGCGGGCGAGCCTGTAAAATTTGCGGGCCTGTTGGGCCGCGCCGCGGGCCAGTTGCTCGAAGCGTTCGGACCAGGCACCGCGCAGGATTTCCTCCTGCGCAACCCGGCAGCGTTCCAACTCGTTGAGCGGCAGGTAAATGCGGCCCCGCTCCGCGTCGGAGCGGACGTCGCGCAGAATGTTTGTCAACTGCAAAGCTTTGCCGAGATGGACGGCGTAGTCGCGACAGGCGGGGTCTTTGTAGCCGAAGATTTCGACGCTGAGCAGGCCGACGACCGAGGCGACACGGTAGCAGTATTGCTCGAGATCGTCGTAGGTCTGGTAGCGTTTGATGTCCAAATCCATTTCCACGCCGCGAATCAGCTCGTCGAAATGGGCGAAGGGCAAATGATATTGGGCAATGACAGCCTGGAGTTCGCGGTTGACGGCAAACCCGGGGGCAAGGCCGTCACAGGCCCGCCGCACGTCGTCGCGCCAGGCGGCGAGGCCGGCCCGGCGTTTATCGGGCGCGACAGATTCGTTGTCCGCGATGTCGTCCACTTCGCGGCAGAAGGCATAAAGGGCGGACATGGCGTCGCGTTTGGCCTTGGGCAGCAGGACGAAGGCCAGGGCCAGGTTGGAGGCGCTTTTGCGGGTGATGTTGCGGCTCTGTGGAGTCATGCTGGCGGAGCCTTCAGACCGTCTTCAGGCCGGGGGCGTGGTGTCCTCTTCGTCGGTGTCCGGGGCGATATTGAGGCGCTGCATGCGATAGCGCAAAGCGTGCCGGCTGATTTTAAGCTGCTCGGCCGTGCGGGAAATGTTGTAGTGGCACTGTTCCAGAGTGGACATGATGAGGTGGCGTTCGAAATCGGCCTGCAACTCGTCGAGGGACTTGTTGCCGGCAACGATGCCGGGCTCGATTTTGCGCAGGCGGCCTTCGAACTGGAAATCCGGCAGGCTGGCGGGCTGAATTTCGTGGGATGATTCCAAAATAACGGCGCGTTCGATGACATTGCGCAATTCGCGGACGTTGCCCGGCCAATTATGGCCCAGCAATTTGTTCTTCGCCGCCGCGGACAAGCCGCGAATGTGTTTGGTCATCGTGCCGTTGAACTGGTTTAGAAAACTCTCAGCGAGGATCAGGATGTCATTGCCGCGCTCGCGCAGAGGCGGGGGGCGGAATTGCACGACATTGAGGCGATGGTATAAATCCTCGCGGAAATTGTTCTGGCGGATGGCTTCATGGATGTCGCGGTTGGTGGCAGCGATGAGGCGGACGTCCACGTGCAATTCCTCATTGCCGCCCACGCGGGTGTAAGTGCCGTCCTCGAGAAAGCGGAGCAGTTTGGCCTGGAGGGGGCGGCTCATGTCGCCGATTTCATCGAGGAAGATGGTGCCGTTGTGAGCCTCCTCGACGCGGCCGAGTTTTTGCTTGATGGCGCCGGTGAAGGCGCCTTTTTCGTGACCGAACAGTTCGCTTTCCAGGAGGTTCTCCGGGATGGCGGCGCAATTGATGCGGATGTAGTTGTTCTGGCGCCGCTGGCTCAAGGTGTGCAAGGAGCCGGCAATGAGTTCCTTGCCGGTGCCGCTCTCACCGAGGATCAAGACGGTGGCGTTGGTGGGGCCGAATTTTTCGATCAACTGACGCAACTCCTGCATGCGGGGCGATTCGCCGATAATCTCGTCGAGGCGGTATGGTTCGGCGACATGGGCGCGCAAGGCGGCGTTTTCACTGAGGAGGCGGTGGCGCTCGGCGCAACGGGCCACGGCGTGCAGAAGTTCCTCGGGGGCGAACGGTTTGGCCAGGTAATCGATGGCCCCGGCCTTGATGGCCTCGACCGCCAGTTTGGGAGTGGCGTAGGCGGTGATCATGAGGCAAGGGGTGTTAGGCCAGCGTTTGGAAGCGACGTCGAGCAACTGATACCCGCTCATGCCGCCCAGGCGCCCGTCTGTAATGACCATGAAGAACGTCTTCTTCTCAAGCAAGGCAATGGCGTCCTCGGCCGATTCAACCAATTCCAGCTCATAGCCCTCGCCCGACAGTATGCCCTTCAACGAAAGACGCATGTTCTTTTCGTCATCAACCACCAGGAGCGGAGGAAGGGGCCAGTTCATTTGGACAACCTCATTAATATTCTTGCCGGGAATTCTAAGGTGAAGCGCGTGCCTTTTCCAAGCTCCGAATGCACGGTGACGATTCCCCCGTAGATCTCGGTATTGTGTTTTACGATGGCCAGACCCAGGCCGGTGCCCTTTTCGCGGGTGCTGAAGTGGGCCTCAAAAATCTTGTCGATCTTGTCCGGGGCAATGCCAGGACCGTTATCTGTGATGGAAATGACGGCCGAATCGTTTTTTCCGTAGCGGGCCGAGATGACGATCCAGCCCACGCCCTGCATGGCTTCGCGGGCGTTTTGCAGGAGGTTGACCAGCACGCTGGAAAGGTGCCTTTTCTGCATGAGCAGGGACGGCAGGGACGTTTCGTAATCCTTGACGATCTCGACCTTGTATTTTGCGGCGGGCGGGAAGACTTGCAGGATGGCATTGTCCACCTCATCCGCCACTTCCAGGCGCTCAACCGTCCCCTCGGCCAGTTGGGCATAGCCCATCAACTCGGTGATGATGCGATCAGCGTGTTCGATTTCCTCGCGGATGATTTCGACTTGTTCATCGATGTTCTGGCCTTGTTCCTCGGGCGCCATGGCGCGGTCGCGGACGGCGCGTTGCAGGCAGAAGGCGGCATTGGTGATGATGCCGAGGGGGTTTTTGATATTATGGGCGATGTCGGCGGCGAGGCGCCCGGCGGTCTGGAGACGCTCCTGACGGACGGCAAATTCGGTGGCTTCGGCTTCGGCGCGCTTTTGTTTTTCGAACAGAACCTGGATGCCGTAACAGCACAAGGCCCACGCCACCAGAGCGATCAAGCGCTCGGCCGAATTCTCGTATCTGCTAGCCGCCTCGTCGCCGTACTGCACTCTGTCAATAGGGACGATAATCCATTGATCGTACAAACCGCCGGCCAAAAAGGCCGCGCTGACTAACAAGTTCAGAAGAATTTGGGGGAGCGCAACTGGAATGGCCAGGGCATTATGCACGATCAACACGAAAAAAACCCAATAGAGATTACTGTCAAACCCTTTGTAGAGAAAAGTCAGGGTGCCCATCAAGAACGCGTCCAGCACGCCGATGGAAAAGACGATCGTTTGGATTTTTTTCAATGTCAATTGCGGGACCCAGACAAGGATGACACCGGCGATGACGTTGAGAATGGCGTAGCCCACAAAGGACGCTTTGATGGTGGTGGCATGGCTCAGACTCCAGTCCTCAAATTCGGAGGGATTTTCCAGGTCGGTCCTTGCCTTGGCTGCGGCATTTGTTGGAGGTGGTGGGGTGTTCGAGTTGGCGAGAGGATTTTCCAGATCCGTCCTGGCCTTGGCCACGGCATGGGGCTTGGGTTTGGCGGTGGGGGCCAGCCTGATTGCCTCATGGGTAACGAACCAGCCGGAGAAAAAGAAGTAATAAGTCAGGATGCCGAGGATCAATAATCTGAGAGGAAGAACGATGTCCTTCTCGACTGCCTGGATGCGGGCGGCGCGCTGGCTTGGCTCGATGGTCGGGGCGGCCAGCAGGCGTGTCAGTTTATGGATCGTGCCGCCTTCCGCCGCAGTCGTCTTATCTCCAGGGTTCACCGTAATACAGCAATAGCCCTCTTGGCGATGTCCTCCACCGGCCAAAGGCGTCCGATGCCTTCGTAACCGCAGGACAACAAGCCCTTCTCCGGCCCGATGAATTGAGCGCCGCGCTGCTTGAGAATGGCGACGTTGGCCTGGGTGGCGGGATGAAGCCACATTTTCCCGTTCATGGCGGGGGCGATGAGCAAACTGGCGTCGGTATTGATGGCCAGCGCGATGCAGCCCAAAGCATCGCCGGCCAGACCGCAGGCGAGCTTGGCAAGAGTGTTGGCGGTGGCCGGGGCAATCAGGAGCATATCGGCTTGGTCCGCCAATTGAATGTGGGACGGTTTCCAGTTTTCCGTCTCGTCGTAAAGGTCCGTCACCACCGGGTGGCGCGACAGGGTCTTGAAGGGAAGCGCGGTCACAAAGCGGAGCGCGTCCGGGGTCATCACGACATGCACTTCGCAGCCGGCCTTGACCAAGGCGCTGGCCAAATCGGCCGCTTTGTAAGCGGCGATCGAGCCGGTGACTCCCAAAATGACGTTTCTGGCTCTCATCACATTGGGGTCATTGTGCTGCGACAAGCCCAAGGTTTAAAGAATAATCTCTGACCGGGATGCAATGGGCATTCCAGGTATGAAGCCTGCGATCACGAGGTGCCATCTAGAGGCTGCAGAGGCAGTTCCAAGGTGAAAGTGGCGCCCTGGCCGACACCCTCGCTGTCGCCTGTCAGCCTTCCGCCCAACTCCGCCGCCGCCAGCGCCCCGCTGTGCAACCCGAAACCGTGGCCGTCCTTCCGAGTCGTAAAGCCGTGATTGAAAATGCGCGTCTTGTTCTCCGGCGCAATCCCCACTCCGTTATCAGTGACGGCAATACAGACCCATTGGTCGCGCCGGGAGACCTTGAGCCGGATTTGCTTGTCCTTCCGCCCCGATTCATCACAGGCATACTTGGCGTTGCGGATGACATTGACCAGCACCTGGAGCACCTTGTGCTTATCGACGGTGATCATCGGCGCCTCGCTGAATTCGCGCACCAGCGCGATTTCATGCCGCGCCAGCGCTCCCGCGTTCATGCGCAGGGCGTCCTCCACCAAGTCGGTCACTTTGACGGTCTCGACCACGCCGGAGACGTTGGCGTAGTTCTGCTGCATGGCCACGATTTCCTTGATGTGTTCGATGTTCTGGCGGAGGGATTCCAGCTCGGTGATGGTGCGCTGCTGTTCCTTGGTCAGTTCCTCGGAGACCCGGGTCAAATAACCGGGCAACTGCCTGCCCTTGGAATCGTTGGCCAGGAAAGGGGCCAGATCGGCGGTGTGTTCATTCAGCAGCGCAACGGCCTTGCCCAAGTAGGCGACGTGCGATTTCTTGGCGTTGTCGAGGAGCAGGGTGGTGGAGACATTGACGCTGTTGAGCACGTTGCCGACGTTGTGCAGGACGCTGGTGGCCACCTCGGCCATGCCGGCCTGGCGCGACGTTTGTAACAATTGTCTGTGCAATTCTTCAACTTTGGCTTCGGCCTCTTTGAAAGCGGTAATGTCCTTGGAAATGCCGAAAGTGCCGATGATTTCACCGTGGTTGTCATAAAGAGGCATTTTGCTGGTCAGCGCCCAGGTGACGTGTCCATCCGGCCACGCTTCCTTCTCGCTCTTGCCGATCATCGGCCGGCCGGTGCGGATGATTTCCTGTTCGTCGTCGAAGGCCTGCTGTGCATGCTCCTTCCCATGGAAGTCAAAGTCGCTTTTGCCAATGGCCTCGTCCGCGCTGCCCAAGTTGAAGGCCGAAGCCAGGGCCGCGCTGCAACGGCGGAAGCGCGATTCGCGGTCCTTGAAATAGATCGCGTCCGTCGAGGAAATCATCAGCGCCTGCAACATGTCCCGTTCGCTGGCCAACAGTGCCTCTGCCCGCCTGCGCTC
>JBKQUS010000214.1:0-11712 GCA_052325505.1 Limisphaerales bacterium | reverse complement strand
AGCAGTGATGCGGGCACATATACAGTGGAGGTGAGCAACGACGATGGCGCCAACACAGCCACCTCCTCCGGCGCCACCCTGACTGTCAACTCCGTGCCTTCCGACTATTTGTATGCGGAAACAGTTCCTTACATTGGCCCGACGACTGACATCCCAACTTCCACCATTGGATGGGTCACAGCTTCCGACGGCGAAGGCGGCATCTATTCGAGTGGCGGCGGCTCTGGAGCCGTTTATGCGTATGAACCCTCCGTCGAGACCATTATTTATTACACAGACATGGGCACGGACACGGGTCAAGCCGGACTGGCTTTTCCGAGCATCAACCCTGCCAATTACCAATACATCACATTGCAGACTTCATTGGACGCGAACAGCGTGGTGACAGACGTTACCGCTTATTTCGCGGTGCAGATGACGAGCGGGAGCGTAAGCAATTGGTATGTCTTTGGGACACCCATAGACGAAGACCTCGCGACGACCGGGGTATTTGAGACTCAACAGTTGCAGTTTACGACCGCAGGATCGCAATGGAACAATCTGACCATCACCTCCACAAACGCCGTCATCGGCAGCCCGGCTTCCGGCACGCTCGCCGGCAATATCACCGGCGCCGGCCTGGTCTTTCATTTCAATGGAGGAGGCGGGGACTTCAATTGGGACCAATTCCTGATCACCACGGATCAGGTGCTGGCCACTGCGCCGGTGATAAGTTCGAGCGGCGTTCCCTGGAGCCAGACGGTGTTTTCCGGCGGGGGAGCGAGTTATCAAGTTACCACGACGAGCGGGACGGAGCCTTTCACTTATCGCTGGACGCTCAACGGCACTACTCTTAATAATGGCACGCTGGCCGATGGGGCCGTGGTGTCGGGCGCCACAACCCCGATCCTCACCATCGCGGGGCTTACTGACGCGGAGGTCGGCGGCACCAGCGGAGGAAGCGTGGATGTCGTCGCTTATGTCAGCAACGGCCAAGGCTCCGATAATAGCGACGCTTATTATGGTCCCGGAAGCGTCACACTGACGGTGAACAACCCTCCCATCGGCCTGCTCTACGAGGAGTCGTTCCCGTGGATGAACCCGGCGACAACGGGCAATTATTCAGTGGCTCTCGACGGGTGGACGGAGGCGTTTTACCAGTCTCCCACCAGCCTTTACAACAACAACGCGGGTAATGATGGCGCGGTTTTCGTTTATAACGGAACCCCGATCACTGTGGCGTACTACTCGGACACTTACTTGGACACGAACCAAGCCGGATTGCCCTTCCCGAACATCGACCCGGCAGGGTTTACCGGCTCCTTGAGTCTGCAGGTGGATTTACAGGCCGGGAGCGGCTCCGGCAATGTGACCGCCTACTGGGCGGTGGCAATGACAAGCGGTGGCACAACCAATTGGTACGCCAGCGCCAGTCCCATTGCCGCGCCGGGGTCCGGTTTTGCGACCGTTACGCAGGCGTTTGATCCGGCCGCGGCCAATTGGAACAACCTCACCATCACCCCCTCGGGAGCGGTGATTGGCTCGGCAGCGACTCAGCCGTTGTCCGGCGCAATGACCGGAGCCGGCCTGGTATTTGTCATCGTCGGTAGTGGAGGAGATTATAACTTCGACAACTTCCAGATCAACGGCAGCGGAGTCGGCAACATCGTGTACAGCCTGAGCGGCAGCAGCCTCAAACTCTCGTGGGTTGGAAACCCGGCAGTGCAACTGCAAAGCGCAACGAGCTTGAGCGGGCCCTGGGCGAATGTATCGCCCAGCACGCTGGGGAAGTATTCGAAGACAGTGACTGCTACGGGAGGCCCGAAGTTTTACAGGCTCGTCGGGACTGAGTGAGCATTCAGATCCCCCGGACGCGCCCATATGCTGGGAGGCTGCAAGCGGGCAAAACCGCTTGCAGCTTCCTTATACCCGCGCCTTCTGGGACAAGCCGTGAACAGCATCTTTATTTGTGAGTGGATTTGACTTGTGGAAACTGGGTTTGACAGGATTTCTTGCCGTTCTTGGCCCGGCGGCGGCCTCCGCGGAAAGTTACACCATCACCATTGCCCGGCCAAAACCTCCGGTCATTGAAGGTTTTAAAATGGGCCAGGCGCGCCGCCCGGACGGCGCCTCGCTCACGCTGGACAGCAACAGCCTTTTGCTGGACGGGAAGCGGTGGACACCCGTGATGGGCGAATTTCACTTTTCCCGCTACCCGGAGAACGAGTGGCGCGAAGAACTGCTGAAGATGAAGGCCGGCGGCGTGGACATCGTTTCCACCTACGTTTTCTGGATCCATCACGAGGAGATTGAGGGACAGTTTGACTGGTCGGGTTCGCGAAGCCTGCGTCAGTTCATCCAACTCTGCCAGGAAGCCGGACTGAAGGCTTTTGTGCGGTGCGGCCCCTGGGACCACGGCGAAGTGCGCAACGGCGGCTTTCCAGACTGGCTTTTGAAAAAGGGCTGGAAAACGCGCGGCAATGACACGAACTATCTGGCAAAAGCGAGAATACTCTATGGCGAAATTGCACGACAGCTTGACGGGCTGTTGTGGAAAGATGGCGGACCGGTCATTGGCATCCAGTTCGAAAACGAATACAGCGGCCCTGCCGAACATTTGCTGACTCTCAAACGCATCGGGCGGGAGATGGGACTGGACGCGCCCATCTACACCCGCACCGGCTGGAACCAACCTTCGGGGCACATGCCTTTCGGCGAGGTGGTGCCACTCTATGGCGTCTATGCGGAAGGATTTTGGGACCGGGTTCTTACGCCCATGCCGGCCGGCTATTGGAAGGGGTTTCGTTTTTCGAATTTCCGCATGGATGACGCCAACGCCAGTGAACTGCCCGGCGAAGGAGGCGCGGTGGATTCGCCGGACGCCGCCCAATATCCTTTTCTCACCTGCGAAATCGGCGGCGGCATGATGAACAGCTATCACCGGCGCATTCTCGTCAATCCCAAGGACATCGAGTCCACCACGCTCATCAAGCTCGGGTCGGGCAGCACCCTGCCCGGCTATTACATGTATCACGGAGGCGTGAATCCCGAAGGCAAACTGACCACCTTGATGGAATCGCAAGCCACGGGGTACTGGAATGACATGCCGGTGAAAAACTACGACTTTCAAGCCCCGCTCGGCCAATATGGCCAAATCCGGCAGCAATACCATCTCTTGCGGCGGCTGCATCTTTTTCTGCACGAATGGGGTTCGGAACTGGCCGGGATGCCGGCCACCATGCCGGATCAGCGCCCGCACGGGAAAAATGATTTTGACACCCTGCGCTGGAGCGTTCGTTCCGACGGCCAAAGCGGATTCGTTTTCGTGGATAATTATCAGCGCCTGCAGGACATGCCTCCCAAAAAGGACGTGCAGTTCGTGATCCATCTTCCTTCCGGCCCGCTCATTTTTCCCCAAACCCCCGTCACCATTCCGTCCGGCGCCTGTCTCATCTGGCCGTTCAATCTCGATCTCGGCCAGGGCGTTCGACTGGCGTGGGCCACCGCGCAGCCGCTGACCGCCGTTGACGACGGCAACGCGCGCACCGTCTTTTTTGCCGAAACCGAAGGTGTTCCCGCGCAATTTGCCTTTGCACCAAACGGGCCGCCCCTGGAAGTTATCAGCGGCCATCCCTCCCGCAGCAAAGACGCCAGTGTGATCCGCGATATAATGCCAGGCACCGGGGTCGCGGCCAGGTTCCTGTTGGCGGGTGGCCGCTCACTCCAGATCGTTGTGCTTGACACTAAGGACTCCCTCGCCTTGTGGAAGGGTGATTTGCAGGGGCGCGACCGGGTCTTTCTCACCGATGCCGGCCTCGTCCTTGATGGAGACAGTCTGCGCCTGACCTCAACCAACCCGGGAGACCTCAGCGTGGCGATTTATCCGGCGCCGTCCTCGCTCGAATCCCAAAGCATGAAACTCGAAGCCCAGACTGAAGGCGTGTTCGGGCGCTATGCTCCGTCCGCGCCGCGCGCCGTTAATTTGAAAGCCGCTGTCAAGAAAGTGCAGGACGCCGGGCCGCCGCGGGAAATCCCCATCGGCAAAATCGAGCAGCCCGTTGCAACCGCGCCGCTGGACCCAGACTTTGAAAAAGCGGCCGTTTGGCGCGTCAAAATCCCGGCGGATATTGATCTCGGCATGGATCCCATCCTTCGTTTTCACTACGTCGGCGATGTCGCCCGCGTGATGCTGGACGGCAGGTTCATCACCGACGACTTTTACAACGGCAACGAATTTGACCTCGGTCTGCGCCGTCACGCTCCTGACATTACCGGGGGCGATCTGCGCATTGCCGTTCTGCCATTGCGCAAAGATGCGCCGATTTACATGGCCGGGGAGATGCGCCCAGATTTCGGCGCGAGTGCCAGCGTTGCCGATCTTCAGCGCGTCGAGATTATTCCCCGTTACCAGTTACAACTCAGGGCGGGGTCCAAGGCCGGTTCGCCGGGAAGAATATCGCAACGTTGAGCGACGGCAAAGGTTCCCGGCTCAATTCCGACCCTCGCTTCCAACTTTCTTCCCATCAACCGCCCGACAGGGCGCGGTCAGCGCTCGGCGACGGCTTCGGGATTGGCGGAGATCTTCTCCCAAGTGGGGATGTCGTCCGCGCAACCGATGGATTGCAGGTAATCGGTCTTCCAATCGTCAAGAGCGAAGGGGTCGGGTGGGAAGGTCTGTGAGGCGAGGTGGTCGGCGATGTAAAGAGCGGATGTTATGGAAAAGCCGGCCGTGGGATCTTTTTCCGGGTTTTCCAGGAAGGCAATGCCGTTGACCACGCCGGTAGGCAGACCCCAGAGTTCAAGCACGTAGGAGGATATTTGAGAGGGGCTGGTTTGAAAAGTTTCCCGCAGGCACGCGGTCAGTGGCAGGTTGGATTGACGCGCACGGTCGCAGGCCGTTTGAAATTTGTCCGGGAAGTTGTCAACCAGAATGAAACGCCCCGCTTCGTGCAGCAGGCCTGCCAGAAAGGCTTCCTCGCCGGTTTTATGCGGCAGTTTCGTCTGGCGGCAGAGGTATTGGGCCAGGCAGGCCGTTCCCCAGCAGTGCGCCCAGACCCGGGG
Source organism: Limisphaerales bacterium (assembly GCA_052325505.1). Lineage (GTDB taxonomy): Bacteria > Verrucomicrobiota > Verrucomicrobiia > Limisphaerales > Palsa-1400 > DASRLE01. The sequence continues at coordinate 6,672 of JBKQUS010000214.1, read as the reverse complement.
CAAGTCAATTTCCCGATGCTGGAGCGATTCATAATGCTTGAAAACACTCTGCGAGAGAACGATCGCCGCGACCATGTCGGTGCCGAGACAGCTCACCGCGTCGATCGGGCTTGTCACCAGATAGCCCCGGCCGAAGAGAGCGGAGTTGGCCAACTGCAGCACTTTGACCGACAACCCGGGGTCATCCCCGATCCGGCGCGCGATGGTCGCGCTGGGGGTGTCGCTGTCCTCCAATTCTTTGAGCAGGGATTGGTGGGCCTGGGGCAGGGAGGGGATGGAACGAATCGACGTCACCAGGGCCTGCAGGCCGTGATTGATGATTTTTTCCTGTGCCACGAAAGTCCGCTGAATCAAGTCCCGCATTTTGAAGGCGTCAAAGGGCTTGGCGATGTATTGGTGGGCCGAGGTGATGAGGGTGAGCTTGTCCAGGGCCACGCAGCCGGACATGATAATGCGGACGGTGTTGGGAGAGGCGATTCTGACCTGCTCCAGGAGTTGGCTTCCCTGCATCCCGGGCATCAGTTCGTCGGATAAGAGGGCGTCCGGCGCATTGGCCTTGACGGCGGCGAGGGCGGCGAAGGGGTCTGTGAAACCAGTCACATCCCATTCCTTGCCGAGGCTGCGGAGAACGAGCACCGTCGTTTCCAAAACCGGCGCTTGATCGTCCACAACATAGATGGATCGCTTCATGTTTTCGTTCCGGCGAGCCATTGATTGGCTGGCGCCGGGATCATTCTGCTGTCAGGCGGAAACATTGTGCCTGAATTTCCGCCAGCGTCAATCTCCAACCTACGGCTTTTTCCCAGTCGAGGGGATGTAATTCAAGGAGCAGCCAGCAAATCGCAAAACCAAAATCCCTTGGTGCGGCGCGCGCCCGGCGGCGGACAAAAAGCCGGCGTTGAACCGGGAGGGACTTCTTCGAGCGGGCGATAGACTTTGTCACCGACCTTGATTCGCAATGGCCGATGGAATATCGGCCCGGCGAAAGCAAACGAATGAAACTCGCCATTCTCGCCGCAAGGATCCACGCCGGCGGGCAGCGACTGGATGAAATTCGCATCGATGTTCCGGCCCAGGGCCATTTCATCCAGCCAGGCGTCGTTGACGCAGCAGATGACCGATTCAAAGCCGAGCGCGATGAACTCCCGGATGAGGTCGCGCGAATCCGCCTTCCAAATTGGGAAGAGGCCGCGCAGGCCGACTTGCGCCAGATTTTCCTCGCGCCAGCGTTTCAGGTCTTCGAGGAAAATATCGCCGAAGGCGAAGCGGGTAACGCCTTGCGCCTTGTAAGCGAGCAAATGCCCCTTCATCTTTTCCTGATATTCGTCGTTGGAACCGCGCTGGCTGACAAACATTTTTTCGAGCGGCAGGCCAATGGACCGGGCCTGTTGTTCCAGCAGCTCGATCCTCACGCCGTGCATGGAGACGCGCTGGAAATATTCGTTGCAGGTTGTCAGCAGCGAAACCACGTCATACCGGCCTTCCGCCAGCACCCGGTGCAAAGCGAGGGCGGAATCCTTTCCCCCGCTCCAGCAAAAGACGATTTTTTCCTTCATGGCTTCGTGGTCATGGCAGGGTAAGTATCTCTGGACGCAATTGGCCGACAAACTGGTTTGGCAACAAGCGGTCAATCGAGCCGGGCACATAAGCTTCCATGCCGGAATGGCCGTCGCAGAAGACGACATTGGCCTTGCGATCGTGACGGAAATGGCCGTTGGGGTAGTTGAGCGGACTGGGATAATTTGTTTCCAAGTCCACATAATAAAACTCTTCAAGCATCGGGTTTGAGGGCGAGGCGGGAGCTTGAAAATTGTTCACTTGCGCCGCGTCGGCAAACAGGGCGGTTTGAGCCGGTTGGCGCAGCCCAGTGGCGTTGATCACCGGTTTTCCGGGCGGGGTGGAGAGATAAAAATTGTAGCCGTAACTGAAGACCATGTTGGTGGCCTTCAGTTTAAACTGTGAGAGTGCATTCTCCATCGACGGACAAATCCGCACATCGCTGCCGTTGAGATAGGGATACATCGCGCCCAAGGACAGATTATACAGGCGTAGCTCTTCCGCCCCCGGACTAATCCAGCCAAACCAGTAAGTTGCGCCATAGTTAGTCGCGGCAAATACATAATTGAAGCATTTTCCACCGTTGTCATCCCAATACAATTCCGTCGCGATTCCGAGCTGGCGCAGGTTGCTCCTGCACTTGGCGCATTGGCCGGACAACTTGCTTTGGGCCAAAACCGGCAGCAACATCGCCGTGAGGATCGCAATGATGGCGATGACCACAAGGAGTTCGATGAGCGTGAAGGCGTGACAGTTTTGGGCTTTGACTGGATTCAGACGGAACGATTCAATGCAGTTCCGACAAAGGCAGGCGCGATCGCGGAGTTCGACCGGCACGCGCGCGAGCAATTCGTCGGGAATTTCCACGCGCGCGCACCAGCACGGGCCTATGTGCGCGCCTGTGCTGCACCGCTGGCAGTCATTGGACTGGCCGCACAACGGGCATTGGCCGGCATCAATCGTCCCCTGAATGTGCGTCAAGTTCATGGCCGGCTTGCGCTCACGCGGTAAAATGCCTTGTCCGGGGGCGGATTTGTGTCCTGCAAACACAGGTTTGTTCCGTTGCCGGGCGTTGCCGGGGAAACGTTGGTCCAGGATTGGAAATCGCCTGAGCGCTGCAACGTATAGAGCCAATAAGATTGGCTGCAAAATTGCGCCTGCCAGGCGCCCTTGCTGAACGCGCCGGTCAGGTTTTGAACGGGCGGTGGAGGCAGGGTGGCGACGATATTGGCCACGACGCCCTCGGCGTAGATGGAATCACCATAACCATCGTCTTGGTAACTGTTGATCGAAAATGTGTCCACGCGAAAATCGGTGAAAGGATAACTGGAATTGGTGAGGTCCAGCGGATCTACGACTGTTACGCCGGAGGACTGGTCGAGATCCGTCAACGTTGTCACCATCGTCAGGCTCGACGCGGTGTAAGTCATCACGATATGATACCAGTCGCCCAGAATCGGTGCATAGATGGCGTAATCACTGGAACCGTTGTAATTGAAGCCGCTGTTGGTATCCACTAAGGTGGGCCAGACAGTCGGGCCATAGCCCACATCCGGGAAATAATCGAACTCGACCAAGTCGGGTGAATTCTCGCCGGTGCTGCGTTGGAAATCCGCGTTGGTGGCTTCCCCCAGATTGAAAAGTCCGATGGCCAGTTCAAAGCCGAAACCACTCGCTTCCGCTTCATTCAACTGTAAATCAAATGCAAGGGTGAAGTCATCGTTGCTCGTGAGAATGGTGCACAGCGAGTGATAAAAATAGCTGTTGGGCTGGGACGAGTCCCACGTAACGTCAAGATTTTGATTCGTGGAATCCCATTGAAACAAATTGGTGTCGCCAAATATCTGCCAGCCGTTCTGCAACGGATTCGAGGCAAAATTTTCGGTGAGAGTCATGGCCTTGGCGGATGAGACGGTCATCAAACCGGCCAGAAGAAACAAACAGACTTTTTTCATGATGCTGATCTTTCCATTGTGTTCCTCGAAAAATGTCCGCGGAACGGTTTTGCGATTGGGAGACCAGCGCGAGGTCTGGAGATAAAAAAGCCTTCAGACCCCGGCAAAGCGGCGAATGAAGGCATCCAACGAATCCTGATGAAATCAGTTCATCAAGCTGGCCTCATCCTTCTCTTTGACGGAGAAGCGACTCCGAAACAATTCGGAATCCGACGAGCGCAGCCAAACCGGTATCCTGACTTGGGCCTCAAACCTCATTCCCGCCTTCCCGTTTCCGCTTCGCGGACCAGTGGCAATGGGAATTTGTAGCCGTCACAGTGGCGCAACCGTCCCGGATTCACACCGGGTTCCCTGACATTTGACTGCATTCAAAGCGAACAAACGTTCGCTGTTTTCAAAGAACGCGGCGATTCTCCAACGCGCCCAAAACTTTGGCAAGAAAAATCCGTCATCGAAGCGGGGGCTAGGCGCGCCAGACCAGATCGACCACCTGTCCGTGGTCTTTGCGCGCGTGATCGAGGCAGCGCAATTCCAGCCGCGCGCCGTCGTCATGCACCGCCGCATGGACCCAACCGTTGGGCCTGCCTTCTTCAAACACATAAGCGGTCGGCGGCAGATTAATCAAATGGATGCCGCTCTCATCCTGGCGCGCGTCCCAGCGATGGGTATGGCCGAAGAACCAGGCCTTGACCTGGCGGTGCGGACGTAAAATCGCCAGTAGCTCGGCGGCATCTTCCAGACCGCTCGTTTTGCCCGAGAGCAGCGGGTCCGGTTGATGATGGACCAGGATCAGCGCGGGTTTGCCGGGGTTGGCATCCAGCGCATCGGCCAGCCACGCGCGTTGCGCTTCCCCAAGAAGACCGGGGGTGGTGAGGGTCTGGATCAATGAATCAAGCACGAACCAATTCGCCTCCCGCGCGCGGATAATGGCGGCCTGGCGTCCGGGCAACCGCGGTGGGACAGTCTTCGAGCCCCGCAAAACCTCCCAGAAATTCCCGCGATCATCATGATTCCCCAGTGCGAGGTGAATGGGCAGTCCCTCCTCGCGCAGAGGACGGAGCAAGCCCAGCACGGCGGCGTAATCGTGTCTTGTGCCGCTATCAAACGCCAAATCGCCGTTGATGAACACGGCGCCCGGGCGTTGCGGCCAGGCCAGCACTTCGTCCGTCACCGCCCTCAGATTATTGGTCATGTTCACGCGAAGTTTGATCTCGTTCGGGTTTGCGGCGATGTGAATGTCCGAAAGGAGCGCCACGCTGTGTCCGTCCCCTTTGCTTTTGGGCAGCGCGCAACCCTGGCCGAGGGCGAGCGCGGCGGCGGCCGCGAACGAACCGGTCAGGAACCGTCGCCGGGAAATGGGTGGAAGATAAACTGGCACGGCGGGAATTTACGCAACTGCACAAGAATTGTCGAGTGCCCGGGGAAAACCGCCGGCGCATGCCTTCCCAAATTCCCACCTGGCGCTCCCATCGTTGGATGAATGCTTCAATCTGGATATATGGGGTGAACACCCCATGGCGCTCACATTGTCTACTGGTTATCATTATCTTGGATTATGAGGCGCGCATGAAAAGGAGCTTTCTTGGAGTTGTGCTTCGGCAAGGATGCAGATGAAATCCTTGCTGCGTTACCCCGCCGCCTGGAGCTGGAAGTTCAACCCGAGCAGGAAAGCCGTGTCCCGGGCAGGACTCATCTCCAAATCTGGCAAATCTGTATTCAACAGGCTTTTCCCAATCGGCTACGAGGATGAGACGGGCTTCCATCACGGAGAGCAGCCGGGGCAGACGCGGGAAAAGCCGCCTGAGCAGCGGAAGCCGGCCGGGAATCAACTCTTGCCGGCGCCGGAAAGTTGAATCATGGAAGTCTCTTCTTAATATAACGGACGGAAGCGCCGTGACTGAGAACTCCCGGGAGCGGCCGGAGCTTGGAATACCCGGTCATCCTCGATCGTAGTCCCGCGAGAGTACGTCCTCGATGCGATGGCTTTCCCCGCGCACACTGCTCTGTGACACCAAGCCTTGACAGTCCCGCGAGCCGGCAGGACAATTCCTAACACAATTTGCGGAGCCTCGGAAATTGCGCCTTTTTCAGAGGTATTCCGCAAAGCGGAGGCGCACGTGGAACGACTGAAAGGGATTGTCAAGTGGTTCAACAACGCCAAGGGATACGGCTTCCTGGGCCGTGATGATGGACCAGACGTTTTCATTCACTACAGCTCCATTACCACCGAGGGGTACAAGAGCCTCCAGGAGGGCGACAAGGTGGAGTTTGAGATTGTGCAGGGAGCAAAAGGGCCGCAAGCGGCCAACGTAAGCAAGGTTTCCTGAACCAAGAGGTGACGTTTCCTCGCCGCTTTCTTGCGAACCATGCTTTGCTCTCAATGGCTGGGCTAGCTCCGTCTTCTCGCGAATGTGACGGGGCGTAAATTCTTTTTTCCGCTCGCTGCAATCACCCGCTCGCGTAGCTCCCATCTGGCTCTCCCGTCGCAACTCGTTTAACCTTATTCCTTACCCATGGACAACAGGGCCATTGCCACACTTCTCCACGAAACTGCCGATCTGCTGGAGATCGACGGGCAAGACTCCTTTCGCATCCGGTCGTATCGCAACGCGGCCGAGGCAATCGAAGCGCTGCCGCAGCAGATTGCCGACCTGATCTCCGAGCCAAAAAAGATTCTTGCCATCCAGGGTATTGGCAAGGGAATGCTGGCCAATCTGCAGATGCTGTTCAAGGATGGGCGCATCGAAGCGCACTCCGAACTTCTGAAAAAATACCGGCCGTCGATGCTGGAACTGCTCAAGATTCAGGGCCTGGGACCCAAGACGATTGCCTTGATCTGGAGCGCCTACCAGGTGAGCGATCTCGAAGGCGTGGAGAAACTGGCGCGCGAGGGCAAAATCCGGATTCTCCCGCGCATGGGTGAAAAACACGAAACAAAACTGCTCAAGGCAATTGAGGACTATCGCCGGATCGGCGGACGATTTCTGCTCGACACGGCCGAAGAGCTGGCCGAAAAGCTGGTGGCTCATTTATTGGCAGAGCCGGGCATCGAAAAAGTGAGGTAAGAATATCTACATCATTCGGTCTTTGGAAAGGCAACTCACCATCGTCGTCCGACTGGCTGAGGACGAAGACGAGCGTCCGGTCGTCGAGCGGTGCG
>JBKQUS010000213.1:0-6706 GCA_052325505.1 Limisphaerales bacterium | reverse complement strand
ACTCGCTCTCCGCATCGTTGCGGATATTCTGCAGAGGCAGTACCGCTCGAAACTTGACAAGGCGACCGGCGTTTACACGTTCAAAGACATTAAGGGGCGGACGAACTATATCAGCGCCTCGCGGGTCCTTGAAGTCGCGCCGCATTCGAACAAGCCTGAAACCGGGACTCCTCAGTAACAAACCGTTCGACGTATTTGCCGACAAGGTCCGTTTCCAGGTTCACGGCGTCTCCGACTTTGCGTTCCTGTAACGCCGTGACCTCAAGCGTGTGCGGGATGATCCAGATCTCAAAACTTTTCCGCCGCACCGCCGACACCGTCAGGCTGATGCCGTCCACCGCAACCGATCCCTTGAACACGATATACCGCATAATCTCCCGGGGCGCGCTGATTTCCAGGATGTAGTCCCTGCCCGCCTTTTCCCATCGCGTGATTTTTCCCAGGCCGTCGATGTGCCCGGCGACGAAGTGCCCCCCCAACCGGCCGCCCACGCGCAAGGCCCGTTCCAAATTGACGCCGGAACCCTGCCCGGCGAATTGGAAGTTGGTCCGCTTCCAACTCTCGGCCAGCAGCGCGAATTGCAGCAGCTTGTCCGAGCCGCGCGCGCGGATCTTCTCCACAGTCAGACAACAGCCGTTGACCGCCACGCTGTCGCCTGCTTTCAATTGCCGCCCGCAAAGGCGCGAGCGCACGACAAGCTCAATCGCCGCCGCCTTCAGCTGGATGGCTTCAATCCGCCCTTTTTCCTCCACAATTCCGGTAAACATAATTCAATGCCGCGTTCAAGCTGCCCGGACGGCGCGTGCTGTCAAGAGCAAATCCACCCTCAGCCTGCGCCATCGGACATCGTGCAACTCAATTCGATCCGTCAAATCGCGCAGACCCTGGCCGGCCACGGCTTTGGGGGCGGCGCGTCCGCCCAGGACCAGCGGCGCATAAAAGAAGACCACGCGGTCGGCCAGACCCTGCAATAAAAACGATGCATTGGTTTCCCCGCCGCCTTCGACCAAAAGGCTGGTGACTTCATCCCGGCCCAACTTCTGAAGCAGCCACCGCAAATCGATGCCGCCGTCCCGAACCGGTGCCTGGAACACCCGGACCCGCCTCCGCAGCGCTTTCAGGCGCCGGGGCGGGACAGCCCGTGTCACCACCACGGTCGTCCAGGCGGCCAATTTGTCGGCGACGACCTTTGACCGCAAAGGGATCCGGCCCGTCGGATCCAGCACAATCCGTCGCAGTCGTTTGTCCTCGAAACCGGGCAGGCGGACGGTCAGCTGCGGATCATCCGTAATAATGGTATTGACTCCGACCAATATGGCGTCCGCCCTGGCCCGCAAGGTCATCCCGTAAGCCCGCGCCTCCGGGCCGGTGATCCACTTGGATTGCCCCGCGCGCGTGGCGATCTTTCCGTCCAGCGACATGGCCGCTTTGACGGTGACCAGCGGAATGCGATGCACGATCCAATGGCGGAAGGCCGCATTGAGGCAGGATTCTTCTTCCTGCAACAGACCGTGGCTGGTGGAGATTCCGGCTTTTTGCAAAATCTTCAATCCCTTGCCGCAGTGGGGGGGATTGGGATCCAGCGCCCCCGCCACCACGCGCCTCAGCCCGGCGGCGATGATGGCCCCGGTGCAAGGCGGCGTGCGGCCGCAGGTGCAACACGGTTCCAGCGTGACATACAAGGTTGCGCCCGCCGGGCTTTCCTTCGCCGCGCGGAGGGCTTCAATTTCCGCATGAGGCTCCCCGGCGCGATGATGCCAGCCCTGCCCGATCACTTTCCCGTCCTTAACCAGCACGGCCCCCACCATGGGATTGGGAGATGTCCGCCCAATCCCGCGTCGGGCCAAGCGAAAGGCGCGCTGCAGAAAAAGCAAATCTTGAGAGAATGTTTTCAATGGTTATGTGCGATTCAATAAAGGCAAAGGAACAAAAGAGTGGTGCCGATAGAGACGTGACAAACGAGAATTACGATGGATCGTGTCTTCAATCCCTTTCGGTCCAATGCGCCGCCAAGCAGCCACCCATAGATCGGATATTGAACGACCGCCAAAAAGATACACGATAATGTCGGCATACCCAAGGAATCATAGTCACCTAATTGTTTAATGTACATTTCTGCCCCCGCATACGGGAAAAGAATGCTGGTTGCGTTGGTAACGACGTATCCACCCATCAGTTTTGCAACCACAAGCAAGATTAACAGTAACAAGAGCGTTACAAGAATGCCGACAGCAAGAAGACTGATTCGCTTGCTCATGTGAATTGATTACTCCTCGAACAGCGCCTGGGCGAATTGCGACGCGTCGAAGGGCTGCAAATCCTCGAGTTTTTCGCCCAAGCCGATGAATTTGATGGGCAGACCCAGTTCCTTTTGGATGGCCACGACCATGCCGCCTTTGCTGGTGCCGTCGAGTTTGGTGATGACCAGGCCGGTGATCGGGACCGCTTTGTTGAATTCGCGCGCCTGGGTCAGCGCGTTCATCCCGGTGCTGGCGTCCAGGATGAGCAATGTCTCGTGCGGCGCGCCCGGCAGTTTTTTATGCAGGATGCGATGCACCTTCTGCAACTCCTGCATCAGGTTGTGTTTGGTGTGCAGGCGGCCGGCGGTATCGATGAACAGGTAATCCGCCCGTCGCGCCAAGGCTGCGGCAACGGCGTCGTGCGCCACGGCGGCGGGGTCGGCCCCCTGCGCTCCGCAGATCACGGGAATCTTCAATCGCTCGCCCCAAAGCTTGAGTTGCTCGACGGCGGCGGCGCGGAAGGTGTCGCAAGCGGCCAGCATGGCGGATTGTCCCTTGCCCTGCACCATATGGGCCAGCTTGGCCGCCGTCGTGGTCTTGCCTGTGCCGTTGACGCCCACCAGCAAGACGACGCTCAAACCCTCCGGCTGCTTTTTCAGTTCAGCCTTCGCCGCGCCGAGACTCTTTTCCACCTCCACGCGCGCGATGGCAAAAACGTCCAACCCGGCCCGCCCTTGTGTTTCATAATTCTTTTTGACAGCGGCGAGGATTTGAGCGGTCGTGGCCGGGCCGAGGTCGGCGGCGATCAAACTGGCTTCCAGCTCCTCCAGCGTGTGCGCCGTCAGTTTGGGCGACGCGGTGATGATGCGCTTGATCTCATGCGCCAGCTTGGCATGAGTTCTGTGCAGGCCCTCGCGGAATTTCTGGAACAAACCCATGCGTTACGTTGCCGCTCCCATGGGAACGGCGCCACGGCCTGCCCGAGCCTGATGCGCGGCCGTCAGTTTTTGCCAGTAAATGCCGGGCAGTTTCACCCCGCCGATGACCGGTTTGCCCTTGCTGTGCCCGTGGCAATCAGAGCCGCCGGTGACGAGCAGATTGAGGCGGGCGGCCACGTTCAGATAGCGTTTAGACATCTTGGCGGAGTGTTTGGTGTGAAAACACTCGATCCCATCCAAGCCCTGCCCGGCCAGGCCGGGAATGATTTCATCGCAATGATTCAATCCCGGATGGGCCATCACGGCCAGTCCCCCGGCTTGATGAATCAAGGCAATGGCGGCGAGGGCGGAGATTTTGCATTTGGGCACCCAGGCGCAGCGGCCCTTCTTCAGAAACCGTTCAAAGGCCTCATCCATTGTGGCGCAAAGGCCCTCCTGCACCAGAGCACGCGCCACATGCGGGCGGCCCGGCGACCGGCAGTTCGCCAACTCAAAAACCGTCTCCGCGCGCAGGGGGATGTTGGCCTTGTTGAGACGGACAACCATTTCATAAATACGGTTCTTGCGCACGGCCTGGAATTTTTCGATCTCGGCCAGCAACGGCGCGTTGTGCGGGTCGAAAAAATAACCGAGCAAATGCACCTCCTTGTCCTTGAATTCGGCGGTCAACTCGGCGCCAACGACAAACTCGATTCCCAACGCCTGGCAGGCCTGCGCCATGCGCGCGCAACCTTCGACCGTGTCGTGGTCAGTCAAAGACATCACGCCCAATCCGGCTTCGCGGCCCCGCCCGGCCAGTTCCTCCGGCGTGAAAGTGCCGTCGGAAAAAAGCGAGTGCAGATGCAGATCGGCGAAGAAAGCGTCCGGGACGGGGGACCTGGCGTCGCTTTTGGCTTTCCCGGCTGCGACAGGAGAATTCATTGTTTCCCAATTCTGGCGGACCGCACCAGCTCGCCTTTGATCTTGTCCAGGATGCCATTGACAAACTTGCCGCTGTCCTGGGTGGAAAATTTTTTGGCGATATCAACCGCTTCATTGATGCTGACCACCGGTGGAATATCGTCCCGATGCAGCATTTCGTATATCGCCAACCTCAGAATGTTCCGGTCCACCACCGCCATGCGGTGCAGGTCCCAATTCTCCGCGTGTTGCGTGATCCGGGCATCCAACTCTGGCCGGTGATCCAGCACGCCGCGGATCAACTTGTCGGCGAAGAGCCGGGTTGCCGCTTCCTGCGCGGTGGGCGGGGGCAGTTCGACTTCCTGGCCCCAATTGGCCCCGCCTTTCTCCCCGGCGATGGCGGTGGCCTGCTGCGTCAGCCAAAAATGACTGAGCGCCTCCTCCAGATTCTCCGGGGGATTCAGATCGTGCTGAAATAAAAACTGCACGGCGCGTTCGCGAGCTTCACGGCGTTGTCCCATAATTCAAGGATGCCCTCAAAAACGCGAATGCCAAAGGAAATTATTGCGGTGGCATTGCCGGATTATCGGCGAAAGTGAGGCCGCAAATCTGAAATTTCAAATTTGAAATGGCTCGAACAAATTTTCCTCGAATCCCTCCACAAAAAACCGTTTCCCTTTCTGTATCACCCGATGTCCTTCACCTGACAGCTTGCGCCGCAAAACGGCGATGCCGCCGGGATATTTCGGGTTCAATTCCCCGTTCGATTTGAGGGTGCGCCAATAGGGAGCTGTTTCCCTTTTGCCTTCCGCCGCGGCTTCGGCGGCGGCGTGGGCGGAAATCCACGCGAAAATCCCCGTCGTGATGGGACAGGCAATGGTCGCGCCATGCCGGCGCGCCAGGACTTTGCGGAGTTCGTCAATGGTGGTAAGTTTGCCTTTTGGCACCTGGCGCATGAGTTCATTCACCTCCCTGGGCGCGGGGACGACAAACGTTCCTGTGCCCCAACGTTTGCTTTTGCTGGAATCAATCTTGCAGACCTTGGGAAAGCCTTTGTCATCCGCCAGTTTTTCCTGCCAGGTTGTCTTGTGACAAATCTTTTTCATCGGAGTCCTCACAGTTTGTCTTCAACCGCCAATGGGCAGTTGGATCTCGGTCAGATAATTCTTCGGATTGCCTTTGAAAATAATGCCCGGCCCCTTGAAATAAACCTCGCGCGTCGGGAGAGAGATTTTCACTTTCCGCTCATCGGCCTGTTTCAGAATCTTCGCATAACTGCGCCCCAATTGATCGTAAGCTCCGCGGTGCATCAGACTCAGACACCGCCCGCCTGGCAATGTGCGAACCGAAATGCCATCCGCCGCCACCTCCTTGCGAATGGGAAAGCACGGCTCGAATTCCGCGTCGCTGTCGCGATATTCGCCGTCGTAATAGAGGCAGAGCGCCTTGCCGCAGGTGTAACGGCCAACGGCCTTCCCCAGCCTCGAAAAGCCCGTGCTGCAATCGCTGTATTTTCCCTTCATGCGGATCCCCGCGATCAACATCGGCGCAACAGCCTTTTCCTCGACCGCATAGTTGCCAAGTTCCAACAGTTGTTTCGCTGCTTTTTCGGTCGCGATGATATTATTGAGTGACCGAACAATGTCGCGGTCCTCCTGGATCCGTTGCTGGAGGGCATTTTTCTGCCGTTCCAAGTGATTGAGGATGTCCGACTCGTCCGTGCATTCGCCCAGCACGGTGGCGATGTCCTCGATGGAAAACCCCATGGCGCGCAGCCGCATGATGACACGCGCCTTTTCGACTTTGCCAGCCTCGTAATGGCGATACCCCGTCGCCTCATCCACCGAACTCGGGACGAGAATCCCCTTTTCGTGATAAAACCGCAACGTCTTCACGGACAACCCCGTCACCTGCGAGAACTCGCCGATGCTGTATGAAGTATTCATATTTCGCATTGGTTTACGCCCTCCAGCAAGGGGAGAGTCAAGAGGTTTTTTTCACCCCTTTTTTCTGAGGTGTGGGTCCCACCCCTCTCATCCGTCCGATCCGTCCGACTCGTCCCAAAATCAAGCTGGACATTTCCGCCATTTCGGCGGATAATGGCATTGCACAAGCAATGAAACTCCTATGAGCCAGATCAAATTCAAGTGTTCGCATTGCGGGCAGCGGCTGGAGTGTGGCGAAGAATTCGCCGGAACCGAAATTCCCTGTCCCGTCTGCCAGGGCCACACGGTAGTTCCGCCGCTTGCAGCAAACACGGCGGCATCCCCGGGAAAATCAGGCATGACCCACCTGCCAGAGAGCTGGCCAAAGCCCGAACCAGGCAAACCGGCACCACACCCGCAAAAATCAGGCATGACCTACGTCCCTGAAAGCTGGCGAAAGCTCCCGCCGCTGGCCGGCGCGGAATAGCCCCCGTCCCGAAGAAAAGAATAATCTGACACTCCAACGTCGTTGTCTTGAGGGGCGAGGCTTACGAGGTCGTTAACCGCGCTTTCGAGGGCTGAGCTGGACCCCTATTTTTAGACCACTGGTTAAGTTCGACTTTTGCCGGTCTGCTGTAGATAAGAAAGAGCAGACTTATGAAAGCAAAACGGAAAAGACACAGTGCGGCCTTCAAGGCCAAAG
>JBKQUS010000212.1:0-10269 GCA_052325505.1 Limisphaerales bacterium | reverse complement strand
GTGTTTTACAACCGCCGACGCCTGCACAGCTCGCTCGGCTACCGTTCCCCCATTGACTTCGAAACCCAAAACAATTAACTAATGACTTACACAACTTTTGTGTCCGCTTTTTCGTGGCAAGCCCAATTGCTCCGCGACTATGCCGAAGGCGGCAATGAAGCCGCTTTTCGTGAACTGGTCGCCCGCCGCACGGATTTGGTCTATTCCGCCGCGCTGCGGCAGGTGGAATCACCCGACCTCGCCTGCGACCTGGCCCAGGGCGTATTTACCGACCTTGCCCGCAAAGCCCGGCCGGTGGCGGAGAAAATGCCGGGCGGGGATTCGCTCACCGGCTGGTTGCTGCGCAGCACGCGCTACGCGGCGCTGAATCTCATGCGCGACACGCGCCGCCGGATGGCGAACGAAAGGCAGGCCATGGAACAACTCATCATCAATTCCGAATCCGCCCCGGACTGGGGAGCCATTCGCCCCCTGCTCGACGAAGCCATGGACAGTCTGGGCGACGAAGACTACGCCGCCATCCTGTTGCGATACTTTGAGAACAAATCCCTGCGCGAAGTCGGCCAGACTCTCGGCATGTCCGATGACACTGCCCAGAAGCGTGTCAGCCGCGCCGTGGAACGGCTGCGCGAATTTTTCTCAAAACGCAATGTGACCATCGGCGCGAGCGGACTGGCCGCCGTCATTTCCGCCAATGCCGTCGAGGCCGCGCCAGCGGGACTGGCCGCCACGATTTCCTCCGCCGCACTGACAGGAACCGTCATCACTACTTCAACTATAATCGCCGCAACGGAGACCATCGCCATGACCACCATTCAAAAATCACTCATTGCCGCCGCACTCGCGGTTGTCGCGGGCGCGGGAATTTACGAAGCTCACCAATCTTCAGTTTTCCGAAACCAGGTTCAAAGCCAGGCCCAGAATCTCCAGCGGTTGCAACTCGAGCGCGACGCAGCGACGAACCGGCTGGCCACTGTGTCCGCCGAACTGGCCAAGGCGAGGAAGAGTCCGCCCGAGGTGATAAAACTGCGCGGTGAAGTGGGGGCATTGCGCCAGGAGAAGGCCAATGCCGGCAGCCAGAGCGCCCTGAACAAGCTGACGGCCAATCCGGAGACGCGGAAAGTTCTGCGAGACCAGCAGAAAATGGGCATGACCGCCATCTACGCCGACCTGGCCAAACGCTTGAATCTGTCACCCGAAAAGGCGGGCCAATTCAACGACCTGCTGGCCGATCACATCATGGATGGCGTGGATCTCACCACCCAGGCATTGCACGACAACAGAACGCGCAGTGAGATCGACCAGTTGTTTTCCACCCAGAATTCTGCCTTTCAGGAGCAAGTGCAGGCGCTGCTCGGCCCGGACGGGCTGGCGCAATATCAGGATTACACGAAGAATCTGGACAGCACCCTAACCGCCGCGCAATTCGCGGGCAATCTGACCGGCGACCCTGCAATGGTGGCAGACAAGAAGAGCCAGCTCACACAAGCGATGCAGCAGGCCACACAATCCGCGCTGACCGCCGCCGGGCTGCCGTCCGATTACCAAGCGATACCCATGCTGAATTTCGCCAACATCGCCTCGGCGGAAGAAGGCGCGCAGAACGTCCAGCTTTTGGACAACATCTACGGACAGGTGGCGGCTAACGCCGGCAGTTTTCTCAGCCCGGAAGAGTTGGCCAAGTTCCAGGAATTCAGATCCAACGCGATACAAAGCAGCCAGGCGCAGTTCATCATGAACCGGCAACTGATGGCGCCGATTTCGCAATAAGCACCGCAATCAACTCAAGAGAATCGGACCGGAAATCAGGCGGCTGCTTGGACGGCTTGGCGGCGGGGAAGAATATGGTTGGAGAACATCCTGCCTTTTTCGGCATTGCCTTTCGTTTGTCATCACCTGAAGATAACGCCGGAGAAAAGAATCTGCCCAATTCTTGTCACAGAAGAAATGTCAGAGGAGGCACTGGATAAAGATGCGAACGACGACCAACATTATGACTAATCTGCGAAGAGCCTTGTTCATGTACTGGACTGTTGGCACTTTCACCGCACTTGCCGGTATTATGTCCGCCCAAGCCGGGTTTGGCGACCGGATCACGATCTCCGACACCGAGTTTCGCGCCGGGACCAACCGGATTTGGATCAACGGCGCGAACACACCCTGGCATAAATGGAATGATTTCGGACACGGCTTTGACGCGGCTTGGTGGGACAAACATTTCCAGCAACTGCACGAAAACGGCATCAACGCCACCCGGGTCTGGATTTCCTGCAACGGCGAGGTCGGAATCAAAATATCCGCCGATGGTCACGTTTCGGGTTGCACACATGCTTTTTGGAGGGACCTCGACAGCCTTTTCCGGATCGCCCAGGAACGGCAGGTTTACGTCATGGCGACATTGATGTCGTTCGATCATTTTTCCAACAAGCACCCGAACCATCTGCGTTGGCGGAAAATGATCACGGACAGCAACAACGTTGAATCCCTCGTGACGAATTACGTGGTTCCGTTCGTCAACCGCTACAAAGACAACCCCTGGCTGTGGAGCATCGATCTCTGCAACGAGCCGGACTGGATTCATGAGAATGCGGACGGCGGCAGGCTGCCTTGGGGACCGCTTCAATCCTACTTTGGCAGGGCGTCGGCAGCCATTCATGCCAACAGCGGGATCCTTGTGACAGTGGGGTTTGCCATGGGTTCCAGGTATCTCTCCGAGACGCATCCCTCCGAGACGCGCGGTACGAACGTGGTCAGCGATAGCGCGTTGCAGGCCATGGCTGGCGGCAATCTGCAGGCGCACGTTGACTTCCTTTCTCCGCATTACTACGACTGGCAGGGCCAGTACAGCCTTAGGAACCCATTTCTCATGTCCCCGGTTGCTTACGGCCTGCCCGGGACGCGACCCGCTCTCTTTGGCGAATTCCCGTCGAAAGGAACGGCCAGGCACACAACGACGGAGGACTATCAGAACGCTTATGAGAACGGCTGGCAGGGCGCGATGGGTTGGTCTTCGGATGGGGTGGATGGTAACGGCGATCTGGTCAAATTGGGGCCTGCCACCCGTGCCTTCCGCGACAGCCACAAGGCCCTCGTGTTCCCCGGAACAGAGGTTCCAGGCACGCCTCCGGTCCCGATCCCTGCCCCGAAGCCGTGAGGGCTGAAGGTTTGGGCCTGTCACCAGTATTGGTGACTGGCCGGCATCCGGGGATGGGGTATGTTTGATTAGTTGACGGTGCGAAATGCAGGGTTCCGTGTGTGTGAAATTAGGCGTATGTCTGCGGTGCCGCACTGAAACACAAAGATTTGATACTTTGTTCTCATACACTTAGGCCGGGCCAAAAGCCCGGCCTTTTTGCTTTCACAGAGTCGGGCGCGAACCTCCGGCATTGACACGTTTCCCGCTTCAATTCGGCCAAAACCAAGCTGCCCCCTCTTGCCATCCACGTCTGGCTTGAGGGGGCAGATATGTTTTACGAGTGTTTCGCCCGCGGCTTACGGTTCCAATTCCAGGGCTTGGGCTTCGTCTGTGCTCAGGAAATAACCGCCGCCGTTGGTGGCGTCGCCAGCGGCATTGAGCAACACCGCGCCGTAACCCGTCACCTTGGATGCCCCGCTGCCGATGGTCACTTTAAGCAGGCCGGTCTTGAGGTCGATGGTGCCGCTCACAGATGGCGATGTCGCAGTCACATCGCCCGAGGCGGTGGTCGCCACGGCAATGTTGGTCACGCCGTTCGTGCCATTGATTACTTGCAGCGTTGACAGATTTGTCAGGAGATTGAGGCCTCCCGGCGGATTGGTCCACAGCGCCAACTGGATTTGACCGGCTGGAAGAACGTTGGTGAACCCGTTTGTATATAACCCCGTGGCGGTGACGGGATGAATCCAGGTGAGGTTGTTGGCGCCAGTGCTGGTTGTATCCAGATTCAACCAGCCCAGGAGCAGGCCTTTGCCTTTGTAGAGGCTGGCAAAGATGGGAACGTAGCTGCCTTGGGAAACCGGCACAGTTTGACTGAGGCTGACGCCATCAGCCAATGCTCCGGTGATTTTGGCCGCGCCCGCGTGATTGGTGATCAACGCATAGCCGTCGCCGCCCGGCGACAACGTGGGCGGCGTATTATTGGCGTCGGGCTGTATAAGCATGGTGTACTCAGCCGCATGCAGGGCATTGGTGGCGAGATATGCGGTCAGGTTGGCCGACCACGCGACCTCATTCGTTCCGGAAACATTGGTTCCGAAAACCATCCCTGACACCTGCGATGGAGAATCCTCCAAATCCAGGGCCAACTCCACCCACACAGGACCTCCCTGACTGGCCGGGCGTACAATCTTGCTGGTGGCCAGGCCGTCCGCATCAAAGTTGCCGCTGATGCCATGGCTTCCACCGTCGAATAAAATCGTCCCGCTGTATGCTCCAGTATTACGAACGAGCAGGTTCTTCAGCATCCCCGCGGTGTCTTCGGTGACGCCGTTGGTCGTGCTGAAAAGGCCGTTATATATTCCGGCGGTCGCAGCGAACGGATTTGTAACAAAATTGGCCTCCAACACCAAATTTGTCGCCATGGTGAATTTGTAGCTGGCTGATGTGCTCAGCACGGCATAGGGCTGGTTCGTGCCGCCTGTCCAGGAGACAAAGACGTTTTTCGAATGGGGCACGGCCATCACCGTATATTTGGTCCCATCTACGAGCGTCTTTGGCCAGGCGACGTGTTGGATGGTTCCAGACCCGTTGGTCAGGAGGACCAGCCCGCTGGCCGGCGTGTTTGTCGGCGTGTAAATCCCGACAACCGACGCGGCTTCTCCGTTGGAGATCGTGACCGTTTGAGTTGCGGGCGTGTTCCATCCGGAAATGGGCGTGAACGACACCGTATGACTGCCGGTGGACAGGTTCTGCAGCGTCGTCAAGCCGCCATTCTGGTATGGGCCGCTGTCCAACTGCCACTGCGCCCCGGCGTTGCGCGCGGCGGTCGGCCCAAGGGTGATTTGCAGGGAATTGGGCGACAATTCCACCGTCGGGAAGCCGTCCCACGTGCTGCCCCAGCCGATGGCCCCGGCATAGAAATAAACAGTGGCATTGGTATAATTGACATAAACGTGGCCGTTGTAATACTGGAACGCATCCGAAGCAACAGCGGGGGGGGTCCCCTGGAAATAAAGTCCTGCCAAGTTGGTGCAATAGTAGAACGCATATTCCGAGATGTTGCCGACGTTGGGGCCGAACGTGACGTTGGTCAGGACGTAGCAGTCGCCGAACACCTCGTACCCGAGGCTGGTGACGCCTTTGCCGAGCGTGACGTTGGTCAGGTCGTAGCAGTCTTCGAAGGCATAATCCCCGATGCTCGTGACGTTATTGGGGATCGAGAGGTTTTGCAGGGCTTCGCAGTCTTCGAATGCCTCGTAGCCGATGCTGCTGACGTTGTTGCCCAACGTGAGGTTGGTCAGGTCGTAGCAATCCTCGAACGCATATTCGGCGATGGCGCCGCTGTTGATGACGGCGTTGGTCAAATTGTAACAATAATCGAACGCCTCGTAGCCGATGCTGGTGACGTTGGTGCCGATCAGGAGGGATCGCAGGCTCTCGCATTCTTCGAACGCATAATCCTCGATGCTGGTGACGTTGTTGCCGATCTTGAGGGTGAGCATGGAGCAATACTCGAACGCCTCGTAGCCGATGGCGCAGCCCCCGTTGGGGCTTGGGCTGCTGTTGCCGATGGTGAGATTGGTCAGGTCGGAGCATTCGTAGAACGCCTCGTAGCCGATGCTGGTGACGTTGTTGCCGATGGTGAGTTGGTCGCGGTGCAGTATTCAAACGCCTCGTAGCCGATGGAGCAAGGCCCGTTGGGGCTCGGTCCGTTGGCGCCGATGGTGAGGTTGGTCGTGTAAAGATCTTCGAACGCCTCGTAACCGATGCTGGTGACGCTGTTGCCGATCGTGACGTTGGTCAGGTAGTAGCAGTCATAGAAGGCATACTCCCCGATGGCGCAGCCCACGCCGGGACTGGTGATGTTGGCGCCGATAGTGAGGTTGGTCATGTTGCATTCGTAGAACGCCTCGTAGCCGATGGCGCAGCCCCCGTTGGTGAGAGGATCGTTGTTGCCGATGATGAGGTTGGTTATGCCGCACTCATAGAACGCTTCCTCTCCGATGCTGGTGACGTTGGGGCCGATTACAACGTTATTCAGGTTGTAGCATTCTTCGAACGCATAATCCCCGATGCTGGTGAGGCTTTCTGGGAACGTGAGGTTGGAAAGGTTGGTGCAGTAATAGAACGTCTCGTAGCCGATGCTGGCGAGGGCGTTGGGGAACGTGAAGCTGTGCAGGGCCTCGCATTCTTCGAATGCATAATCCCCGATACTGGTGACACTGTTGGGGACCGTGATGTTGGTCAAGTAGTAGCAATCTTCAAACGCGTAATCGCCGATGCTGGTGACGGTGTCGGGGATTGTGACGTTGGTCACGTAGTCGTCTTCAAAGGCCGAGATCCCGATGCTGGAGACGGTCAGGCCGTTGATGGTGCTTGGGATGACGACAATCCCATTACTCCCCACCGTGTAACCGGTGATGGTGAGGGTATTGTCGGCATTGGTGGTGTAGGTGAGTTGGGCCTGCACCGCTGCCGGCGCAGCCATGAGAAATAAGCCTAAAATGGCGAGAATGAATTTTTTCATGCTCTTGGACATGACATTACTCCGCGTCGCGTTCAAGCAAAAAGTGCGAAAAAGTAACTTTTTTTTGGGGTGCGCAAAACGGACCGAAATCACTTTCGAAAGGCAAATCCGATCAGAATTAAATACGCAATCCAAAGCAAATAGCCGGGCCACGCCATTCTTTCGGGTTTGGCCGGGCGGGGATATTCTGGTAGGATTCCAGCCGCCAGCATCCGATCGTAAAGATGCGGGTGTATTTGCCGGTTGCTTGAGCTGACAGCAGGAATCAAGCTGTCGCGATAAAGCTTTTCCAACGCACGCGCATAGACCCCCTCCTGCCCCTGGTTTTCCGTTGCGATCTTGTCAGCCCGCTTTTCCATGCGCCTCGACAGCTTGCGCGCTAAAATCATTGCAAGCACAACCAATCCAACGAGTGTTCCCATCCCTGAAAGTCCAAAATGAACGGCTGGGCGCGCAAAAATCACGGGATAGAAAGTCATCGAACCGGCAATACGCCCGGCCAGGACGGACTTGGATTCCGACAAGTGCGCCAGTTCGTGGGCGCTGATGGAGGAGATTTCCTCATCCGATAAAATCTCAAGCAAACGTGTGCTGAACATCAGTTCGCCCGTGGTCGGCAGCGCGGCAGCATAGGCAAGGGGCACGTCCAGAAGCCAAGTGACCGGCTCGCCAACCCCCATACGCCGGGCGGTGCCCGTAACAATTCCCCGCAACCGTTCGTCCGGCACTTGCAGCAATCCCATTGCTCGAAGCGACCGCATGAACAACCCCCAATTCCATGCCACCACGAATAACAGGACTCCTCCGGCGATGGCCGCCATCGCAACGCCTGGTTCCTCCGGCATCAAGACCCCACCAACCACAAAGACAGTCAAGAAAACCAAGCGGAGCGTCCAGATCACGGTGACCAACCGCAGCCAACTATAAAAAGTAAACCGTGGCAGAATTTCCCGGTCCAACGGATAAGTTCCGAGCATTGCGCCCAGAAAACCCGCGATTGCCGGCACAACGCCCCCTGCCAGGGTGACCTGTTTCGCCGCCACTTCCGCAAACGAAAGGCACAGCGGAATCAACAAAACACCCGTCCCGGCCGATTTTCGGACTGGCCAGAGCAGACGGGCGCGTTCCGTCCAGTGCGCCAGCGCCGCCTTCCGCCAAGGAATTGCCGCCAGCCAATTAAGGCCGAAGGCCATGCCGCCCGCGACGAGGAAATTCAATGGGACAAGGATGAGATCGCTGGTCACAGATTTAAGCTGGGCGAACCGGCCTTTTGATTCCAGCCAAATCTTGTCTGTGCCCAAATCACCAGAGATTTGGCCAGTTTGATTTCGACTTGGTTTCTGAATTGGATTACTCATCAGGCTGGAATGTCCGCCATTCTCACCGCCACCGATTTGGTCGTCCGCTACGATGAACGGACGATCCTGGATGCCGCCACCCTCGGCATTGAGGAGGGCGACCGCATCGGATTGGTCGGACGCAACGGCTGCGGGAAGACGACTTTCCTGAAAATTCTCGCCGGTTTGCAAACACCCGATGGCGGCGAAGTCACTGCCCGGCGCGACCTGGTGGTGAGCTATCTGTCGCAGGATTTCACGCTGGACGCGGCGCTGGATGTGCGCGGCAACGTCCGCCGGGGAGCGTGGCGCACGCTGGATTTGATAGCGGAATTCGAGTCCCTGCCCGCCGACTCGAAACGGCACGAGGAACTGGAACACCGCATTGAGGCGCTGGAGGGCTGGACGCTGGATCAACGGGTTGAAACAGCGATGTCGCATCTGAACTGCCCGCCGGGCGGGCGGCGGATCGATTCGCTCTCCGGGGGCGAGCAACGGCGGGTGGCCCTGGCGCGGGCCATCGTGTCGCAGCCGGAACTGCTGATACTTGACGAACCGACGAACCATCTGGACCCGGAGTCCATCGAATGGGTGGCGGAGTTTCTGGAGAATTTTCACGGCGCGTTTCTCGTGGTCACGCACGACCGCTATTTCCTGGACCGGGTGGTGGGCCGCATGGTGGAGTTGTGCGACGGGAAGTTTTTCGGGCACGAGGGCAATTACACGGATTACCTGCTGGACAAGGCCGAGCGCCAGGCGGCGGACGCGAACATCGAGCACAAGCGCCAGATGTTTTTGAAGAAGGAACTGGCCTGGGTCCGACAAGGAGCGCGGGCGCAGCGCAGCAAACAGAAGAACCGTTTCGAGCGCTACTACGAGACCGCGGCGGAGGAAAGTGCGCCGGTCGAGGAGGACATGGAACTGGTCATTCCGCCGCCGCCGCCGCTGGGCAACCGGGTGGTGGAATTGGTGAACCTGGGGATGGAACTGGGAGGACGCAAGCTGTTCAGCGGATTCGATTTCGCGTTTGAAAATGGAAAACGGGTTGGCATCTGCGGGAAAAACGGCCTGGGCAAAACGACCCTGCTCAGACTGATCCTCGGCCAGCTTGCGCCGACGGAAGGCACGATCAAGGTTGGCCAGCTCACGAAATTCAATTATGTGGACCAGTCGCGGCTGCAATTGGACGACGAACGCACGGTTTTGGACGAGGCCGCCGATGGAACGGAGTTTGTGCAATGGGGCGAGTCGAAGATTTCCCTGCGCAGCTACCTCAAGCGGTTTCTTTTCGCCGATGACCGCATCACGACGCAGGTGAAACATCTCTCCGGCGGCGAGCGCAGCCGGCTGCTGCTGGCGCGCATCTTGAAGTGCGGCGGCAACTTTCTCATGCTGGACGAGCCGACGAACGATCTGGACCTGCCAACGCTGCGCGTGCTGGAAGAGGCGTTGCTGGCGTTTCCAGGCGTGGTGTGCGTGGTCAGCCACGACCGTTATTTCCTCAACCGCGTCTGCACGGACATACTGGCGTTCGAGGGCGATGGGGCCATCCATCACAGCGCCGGGGACTACGATTACTACCTGGAGAAAAAATCGAAGGCCGCGGAAGCCGCCGCGCGCTGGACAATGGCGGCAAGAAAACCGGCGGTGAAATCCTCCCGCCCCGCCGGAGCCGCGCCGAAGCCGGCCAAACCCGGCAAACTCACCTTCAAAGAGGCGCGCGAACTGGAAGGGATCGAGCCGCAAATCCTCGCCCTGGAGGCGGAGATTGCGCGGATTGAAGGATTGTTTGCGTCGCCGAATTTCCATCGCACCCACGCCACGCAAACCAACGAACTGCTGGCGCAGTTGGCGGCCGCGAAGGAGAAGCTTCCCCGGCTCTACGCGCGCTGGGAGGAATTGGAGGCGCTGAAGTCCGCCGCTGCCAAGTAAGGCTCTTGCCGCCGGGCAAACAGGCGGGGGCACAGTTTCCAACGGGGAAGGACTGGGTGGGGATTTTTAACCGAAATATTGGTATGTGGATCAAGGCCGCGAAAGACGACGGCTTGGAAACTCCAGGACCGCGCGGACGCATGGTCTTTGCCTGATTTTCAACGGGGCAATCGCGTTGAAAGACACTCGATGCCAAGATCATAGGACAGACCCGAATGGCCCTTAGTTAAGGCCTCGATAATTGCGGGGTCTTCCTTTCCAGTAGCGGTTGCGGTGTGAGATTTCCACAAACTTGCGGCGCGGTTGGTTGAGCAAAGGATAAGGTTTGGGCCGAC
>JBKQUS010000211.1:0-35566 GCA_052325505.1 Limisphaerales bacterium | reverse complement strand
TTGCAGACTGTCCATTCTCCTTTATTCGCCATAAATCCACCAGCTCTGCTGGAGGACCCCAAAAGTTTGCCACTTCCCGGAATGGTGGGGTTGGGGCGGTATTCCACGGCTCGAGAAGCGCGATACACCGGAGAGCATGAATTGTCGTGAGTAGCCGGGGGTGGGGGAAGAAGAACGCCGCGACTCGCGGGGAAGGGACGATCTGCAGCCCGTCAGGGCCGCGCGGCTTTGAGCCGCTCCACCTCTTTCAAGCCTCCGGCTTTGCCGGAGGTTTCTGACTTCTGCCTTGAGTGGGCCATTTAGCGGGGGAGGTCGATCGTGTGAGGCTCATGCCGCAAAAACTGTCCAAAGTCCAGCGTAATGCGTTGGATGACGGGATCAATGGGGAAAAAAGACATCATGGTCACCGCCCTGGGCAAATACGGGTGGCAACCGACCGCTGGAGCCTGGTTTACCCAGAGAGCCTTGATGCCATCAACCCCACCAATGTTCCGCAAGCAGCCGCACGACCCCGGCAACGATAAAGAAGACAAGAATCACAGAACCACACAGCTCCCAGAGCCTTTCACCTTCATTCCAAGCGGGAAGATTAAGCACTCGAATCCCGTAGGGAAACGCGAGCAACGTTGCGAGCCCACCATGGATGCATGCTCCAAGCACGACGTATGGCAGGTCAAAGGATCCACAATTCCTCAAAAACAAGCTGTCTCCCTCATTAAGGATCGGAGGCAACAATCGGAAGATAGCCGCCGCCCAAAGCCCGAACCGGAGGCAAAGATGCGCTTTGCCCCAGCTTCTTGATGAACCATCATGCATGGCAAATCCGAATGCCACCACCGTCGCCAGGAGAGCGTCCACAAGCAATATCGCCGGACTGCGCAGGTCATTGGGAATGTTATAATGGATTTCCCGATACGACGAAACCATTGCGACCGCGAACGCTCCCAAAGCCAAAGCCCAGACAGCAACATTCCCCGATATGCAAGGCCCTTTTTGCATGTCGGCATCCTTGGTCTCCTCTAAAATCTGCCGGTTCGTCATCGAATTGCTCTTTGTGTACCGCGCAGCAGGTTGGCCAGGGAACCCGCCGCACTATGCATCGGAAGACCCTGCTCCCTGATTCCCTCCGTTGTCAATTGCAGACTGTCCATTCTCCTTCAACTGCTTGCCGCCGGGCCATCTGGAGCTTCTGCCCATCGCCCTTGCGACGTTGCGCGGACTTCGCGTCGGTCCACCGCCGCCATTTTCCATGACCTGTTTGGCCAGCCGTGAAATCCTGAATTTCGCCGTCAAATTCTTGAAAAGGAGCTACATGTTGCCGGTCTGTTGCTCCTCGTGTTGCCAGCTAAGTCGTTGACTATCAACACTTGTTGCCATGTTGCCAGTTTTTCCGACCTATCTATCAATCTTGCGTTTTTTGCGCTTCCTCGCGGCAGTTCCATGTTTCTGCCCGCATGTTTCTGCCGTTCCCTTTTCAGATGGCTAAACCTATACAGGCGTCCCACGAGGTCGAAAGACGAAAACCTGCTACATGTAGCAGCTCTGTAGCATCTCGTGTAGCGGGTTAAGTCGTTGACTATCAACACTGTAGCGGATGTAGCGCCTTTTTCAGACTAATGTATCAATCTGGCTGAAACCGGCCATGATGAACGGCTGGCCGGCGTCATTGGCCATTTGGACATTGACCCGCAAACTTTCGGGCTTGATTGGTCATTACGATTTCGTCATTTGACATTCCTCTTCATGAGGTTGTGACGGCTCCGTGCCGGGTTGTGTCGGCATTTGTGACGGGTTCACCCATGCTTAAGTCGTTGACTGACAATATTTGTGACGGTGTGACGGCTCCAGACCCCTGGACGCCTCGCCCCCGCAGCAGCGTCGCCCCGCCAGGATCGCCGCCACTCCGCGGAATTCTCGGATTTCTCGATAATTTCTCGGCGGGTGGTATGGGGGGGCGGGGTCTTGAAATCCTAATCGTAATCATAATCTTAATCCCATCCCCGCATTTCAATGCCCAAACATCGCACTTAATCGCACCTGCTCGCACTAAATCCGGGTTAATCGCACCATTTTGAAACTTTTTTTTAATCTTTCCCCCGGTGGGCCATGCATTACAATTCGGAGGCTAATTTATTGGATTTTTAAATATTTTTATGAAAAAGGATGCAAATACTGTCCAGGACGGCGGGGCAACGCGCCGTGAGTTTATCAAGAAATCAACCCTGGCCGCCGCCGCCGTCGCGTCCAGCGCCAGCCTTTTCAAAACGCCCGTTTACGGCCAGGACCAGGCGCCTGCGCCTGGCAGCGTGGTCGGGGCCAATAACCGCCTGGTCGTGGCTTACATCGGCGTCGGCCCGCAGGGCATGGCCCATGTCCGCACGCAAAAGGCGGGGGCTGCGGCCAACAATATCGCGCAAGCGGCGGTCTGCGATCTTTCCACGCACCGGCAGAACGAAGCCAAGGCGGAAATCGGCGCGAATTGCGCCGTGTTCAAGGATTACGAAAAACTGCTGGAGCGAAAGGACATCGATGCCGTCACGATTGCCACCGTGGATCATTGGCATGGCAAAGCCTCCATTGCGGCCGTGCAAGCCGGCAAGCACGTCTATGTTGAGAAGCCCATGACGCGCTACCTGGGCGAGGCGTTTGATCTGTATGACGCGGTCAAGCGCACGGGGAAAGTCCTCCAAGTCGGTTCGCAGGGTTGCTCGGCGGCCGCCTGGCACAAAGCGGCCGAATTGATCAATGCCAAAGCCATTGGCACTCCCGTCTGGGCCCAGGGCTATTACTGCCGCAACAATCCCGATGGCAAGGCCGAATGGGATTACACCATCCAACCGTGGTGCCAGCCGGCGGACCTGGATTGGGACAAGTGGCAACTGCCCGTTCACGATAAAACGGCCTTCAACGCCGATGCTTATTTCCGCTGGCGCAAATATTATGCTTATTGCGCTGGCCTGTTGGGCGATCTGGTGCCGCATCGCCTCCTGCCGCTGATGGTGGCCACCGGCAACCCCGAATTCCCCAGGCGCGTCGTCTGTCTTGGCAGCCAGAATGTCCACAGCGACGCCGGCATTACCGGCTCGCCGCCGCGCGATTGTCCCGAGCAAATCGAGCTTCTGGCCGAGTTCCCCAGCGGCATGACGCTGGTTATTGTGTCCAGTTCGGTGGCCTCGCGCAGTCCGGGCTTTGTCATTTACGGGCATCATGCCTCGCTGGAAATCGGCAGCAGCGGCGAACGAGTCGAAGTGAAACCCGAGAAGGATTTCTCCGACGACGTCGATTTGCAGACGTTCGACGGCCTCAAGCCGAACGAGGACATCGGAGCGCACGAAGCGAACTGGTTTGACTGCATCCGCAACAACAAGGAGCCCAACGCCGGCATCGAACTCGGCATTCGCGCCCAGACGGTCATTTCCCTCGCGGAAATGTCCAACCGGCAGAACATGATGTGTCTGTTCGACGAGAAGACGCGCAAGATCACAACCATGGACGGCAAGGAAGTCAGCGCCATCACTTACGGCACGCTGCCCAAGTCCTGAGCCGGGTGCGCGCGGATGAAAGTCACTCTAAACTGGCTCCGGCAATACGTTGATTTCAACGGCTCGCCTGAAGAGCTGGCGGAGCGCCTGACCATGCTCGGCCTCGAGGTGGAGGGTATGCAAAAGCTCGGCGGCGAGTTCGCAGGCATCGTCGTCGCCCAGGTCATCACGCGCGACAAGCATCCCAACGCCGATAAACTGTCCCTTTGCCGGGTCAACGACGGACGCGGCGAGCGGCAGATTGTTTGCGGCGCGGACAATTTCAAGGCAGGCGACAAAGTCCCGCTCATTTTGCCCGGCCAGACCCTGCCCACCAAACCCGGCCAGCCGCCACTGACCATCAAAATCAGCAAGGTCCGCGGCGTCGAATCCCACGGCATGCTTTGTTCGCCCGACGAACTCGGCTTGCCCGGCGACGTGAAGGGCTTGCTCATTCTGCGCGAGGACGCCGTCGTCGGCCAATCCTTTGCTGAATATCTCGGCCAGCCCGCCGGAGACGTGGTTTACGATCTGGAAATCACCCCGAACCGCCCTGACTGGAACAGCGTCATCGGCATTGCCCGCGAACTCAGCGCCCTGACCGGCAGCCCGTTGCGGCTTCCGGAGGTCAGCATCCCCGCATCGCAACTGGGCGGGGAGGCGTCGGAAAAGTTTGTCCGGGTGCGCATCGAGCAGCCGGATCTTTGTCCGCGTTACACGGCCCGGCTGGTGCGCGGCGTCAAAATCGGTCCCAGCCCCGATTGGCTGCGCTCGATGTTGGAAAAGGCCGGTTTGCGCAGCATCAACAACGTCGTTGATGTCACCAATTACGTCATGCTCGAAACCGGCCAGCCGTTGCACGCCTTTGATTTCCGCCTGCTCGGCGCGGCCCCGGGCGCCGGCCTCCCCACCGTGGTCATCCGCCACGCGGGCGCGGGGGAAAAATTTGTCACGCTCGACGGCCGGGAACAAACGCTCACCGAGCAAATGCTCCTGATCGCCGACGAAACCAAGGCCATTGCACTGGCCGGCGTGATGGGCGGCCAAAACAGCGAAATCGGCCCCCAGACGACAGATGTCCTGATCGAAAGCGCCTGTTTCAAACCGCAGAACATTCGCGCCACCTCCAAGAAACTCGAGTTGCGGACCGATTCCTCATACCGCTACGAACGCGGGGCGGATGTCAGCATCTGCGAGTGGGCGGGCAAGCGCGCCGCGCAATTGATTCTTCAGACGGCCGGCGGCACGGTGTTGGAACCGCCCATCGACGCTTATCCCGCGCCTCACGAGCCAGCGGAAATCACCCTGCGCCATAAGAAGACCAACGAACTGCTGGGAGTCGCCATTCCCGCCGCGGCCCAGAACAGTTTCCTGGAACGGCTCGGGTTGGTCATTCTCCTGGTCGAAGCCAGCGGCCCGTCAGCCCGTTCCGGCGAAGCCACATTTCGAATTCCCACTTTCCGCGTAGATCTCAAGCGCGAAGTGGATTTGATCGAAGAAATTGGGCGTCTTTACGGTGTCGATAAAATTCCGTCCACGCCGCCCCGCGGCGCCATCGGCGCGAATGCCTTCGATGCGGTCCACGACCAGATCACCGAAGCGCGCCGCATCCTGGCCGGCCTTGGCCTCAACGAAGCCCAGGGACAAACTTTGATTTCCAGCGAGGCCGCCGCCTTGCCGGCTGGGTCAACTCCGGGCCGGGTTGCTGCATTGCAGCGACCGCTGAGCAGCGATATGAACGTGCTACGCCCGAGTTTGTTGCCCGGCCTGCTGGACTCGTTGCGGCACAACATCGCCCGCCAAAACACGGACGTCGCGCTCTTTGAAATTGGCCGCGTCTTCCTTCTGCCGGAAGGCAAATTCAAAGAGGAACGCCGCCTCGCCGTCGCCCTGACCGGACGCCGCTCCCCCGTCTTCTGGGCCGGCGCCGAGCGCGACGCCAAATTTGACATCTACGACTTGAAAGGCGCGCTGGAGGAGTTTCTCGAACAATTCGGCGTGCGCGGCGTGACGTGGGTGCGCCGCAATGAAGCCGGGCCTTTCTTCCTCGAGTCCGCCGCCATCCAACTGGGCAAGATCACCCTTGGCGAAATGGGCCGGCTTTCGCCCGTCCTCCAGAAACGCTTCGATTTGCGCGACGCGGTGTGTTTGGCGGAATTGAATTTCGATCAACTGCTGGTGCGCCGGGTGCCGTCCAAAACGTTCAAGCCTCTGCCGGCGTTCCCCGCTGTCCGCCGCGACGTGGCGATGCTGGTCCCGAAAGCGACGGCGCATGAGGCGGTCGTGAATGTCGTAAAACAAGTCCACCCGGCCAACCTGGAAAAATTCGAGGTGTTCGATATTTTCCGTGGCCAAAACATTCCCGCGGGCCAAAAGAGCCTCGCCTACGCCTTCACCTATCGCAATCCAGAGCGGACCCTGACCGACGCCGAAGTCAACTCCGCCCACGACAAACTGGTCGAACAATTCAAGCAGACCCTGCAAGCCACAGTGCGCGAAGCGTAAGCGCCTTGAGCTTATCTCATGGTAAATGTTCCAACGGTGATATTACCCGAGCCATCGTCCTGCCTGAAACTGCCGCCCGTCGCGCTCGAATACCACAATTCCAGATACTGCGTCGTTCCCGCATCATCGCCGGTTGTGAAGTTAATTATTACCATCGCCACCTGCGGTCCATAAGTCGCATAAGTGTAAGTCCCCGTCTGACCACTGGCGCCGCCGATGCCATTGATCGTCCCGTAGCCAAATGAATAAGATCCGCCGTGACCATGGCTCGGATGGCCGGTCAGCGTCCTGCCCACCAACGAAAGCGGGACCGTGCTGGCCGGCTCCGAGAAGGTTATGGTTCCATGGGTCTGCCCGGTGAGAGTGGTGAGATTCGCGCTGTGGCTGCTGGTGAAAACAAGGAGAACCGGTGAATTAGTTGCCGCTTCCTCCGGAGGCTCAAAGCCAATGTTCTGATACACGGCCGTTTTCGGGCCGGTCCTGGTGTAAGTGTAGGTTCCCACAGTGCTAACTTCCTTGCTAAGCTCGTTGGCGCCCGACGAAAAATCTCCATAGGTGCTTGCGCCAAAACTATGCATTACCGATGCTCTCATCCCGCTGTAAGTCTCCGTTCCTGCGCCCGTTAGGCCGGCCAGGGACACCGGCGCGGTGTACGCCTCCATGGCCGGTTTTCCGCTGACGGTGAATGCCCCGGCGTTGGTGGACATACCGGTTGTCCTGTCAGACTCATCGTAATAAGTGTTCGCGGCCGCTGAAAAACTCACAACAACATAGTTAGTCGTCCCGAGGTCGCTCGCATTGGTCGGGATGGTCTGCATCAGCCCCGCCACCGGGCTGTATTGCTCATAGGTGTAGGTGCCTGATGAAATTCCGTTCGTGTCAGTCGTAGTGAACGTCCCGTCGCCGTATTCGTTCGTGAATTGATAAACATTGGTCCCGGTTTCCGCCAACGTCAGGCCGGAAAGCGAATCAGGCGTGGTGCATGAGGCGTCGCTGAGGGTGAACGTGCCGGAGTTTGTATTGAGGTTGGTCCATGTCCCGCTAGTCCCGTTGGTGAAGGACAAGGTAAAGACATCCCCGCCGCCGCTGTTGGACACCGTCGTGGGCGGCGCGACGAAGGTTGTCGCCAACTGCCCCGTGTTCGCCTCGCTCAGCATATAGGTATAGATGCCGACCCCGGTGCCGACTCCGTTACTGCCCACTTGGCTGAACGTGCTCCAGTCAAAACTCAGCACCGCGCTTTGGTTGCTGGTTGCAAGATCCAGCGTCGTTCCAGCGAGGCACTCCGGCGCAACCAGCCCGATCGAATCGTCAGTCAACGTCAAACTGTTGGTCTTCGAGCAGTTGCCCGCCGCATCCTCCGCATAGACCTGAATGGTATTTTGGCCTTCGCTGAGAATCACGAAAGCCGTCCAATTGGTATATTCGTTGCCCGTTGCGGCAAGGTTCCAACCACTGGTGCCAGCCTGGCACCAAACAGCCGCCACTCCGACATTATCTTTCGCCGTTCCGCTTATCGCCACGACCTCATTGCTCCCCGTGCTTTTTTTCGTGGTGATCGTCACGGTGGGCGGCCGAATATCCACAAAGTTTGCCGTCAATTCCAAGTTCGACGCCATTTGGAACGTCAGTTTGGGATTCAGGCTCGTCACCGTGTTGGTGGGGCTTGTTTGAATCCAGTCGGAAAAGGCAAATCCGGCGGCGGCGGCGGCCTTTATCGTATAGGATTGGCCAATATTCAGCTTCTTCCCGTTATCGTTGGGAGTCACCTTGCCGCGGCCATTGATGGTCACGGGCAACTTCGCCGTCAAGTCTTGCGCGCGGGCCGCAGTGGTCCCGGTCGCGACAGCCAGTGCAATGGCGCTGAGTAAAACAAATGGCCGGAGAGTTCGGTTCATGTTCATACGATTCTGTTGTTCCAGTTTGGTTGCAATATTAGGCCGGCGCAAAGCGGCGGCAGATTTAAATAAGGATTATGAATGGAGCGGGTTTTACGTCAATCAAGAATGCACGCATTTTTAACCCCAGGCCCGGTGGCCCGCCGATTGGCGGCGCATAAAGGTCAGTTCCGAATGGCCCACTTAGCCAAATCAACCATTTTTCCTAGTAAAATTATGCATGGAACGTTGAAAAATTTGCACTGCTTACCCACCTTGAAATGGCCGCCAGATATTCCGGCATCCAAAAACTTTGAACTTTGCGCCGGAAACACCTAGAGTTCGCCCATGACGAGTCCCAAATCGTAATATGGCCCACGAATCCTTTGGCCAGTTTGTGCAAGCGCTGGATAAGGCCGGCGAACTCATACGCGTCTCCCAGCCCGTTGCCACTGAATTGGAGATCACCGCGCTGGCCGACCGCGAAATGAAGTCGCCTGGCGGCGGAAAGGCGCTGCTCATCGAAAAACCGACGGTCAACGGACAGCCGTCCCCTTTCCCGGTCGCCATTAACACTCTTGGCTCGCATCAGCGCATGGCCCTGAGCATGGGCGCGAGGTCGGTCGATGAAGCGGCGCGGGAATTGGGCGAATTGCTCAAGGCCAAACCGCCGGTTGGTTTTGGCGAGGCGATTAAACTGCTCGGCCTGGCCCTGGACTTGCGCCATGCCAGACCGAAGCTTGTCCGCCAAGGCGCCTGCCAAGAGGTGGCGCTACGCGCGGCGGAATTGACCGGCGGCGTGAGTCCGGCTTCAGCCCTTCCAACCCTGGCTGCAATGCCCATTCTCAAATGCTGGCCGCGGGATGCGGGACGTTTTATCACCCTGCCCTGTGTAGTCACGCGGGACCCCGACACCGGCGAACGCAATGTGGGCCTGTACCGCATGCAGATTTACGACGGCCAAACCGCGGGCCTGCACTGGCAACTGCAAAAAGTCGCCGCGCGCCACGGCAAACGCTATTACGAAACCGGCCAGCCCATGCCCGTAAGCGTTTTCCTGGGGGGCGATCCGGTACTGACCTTTTGCGCGTCGGCCCCGCTGCCGGATGGCCTGGACGAATTTCTGCTGGCCGGGTATTTGCGCAAGAAGTCCGTCGAATTGGTCAAATGCCTCACCAACGACCTTGAGGTGCCCGCCGATGCCGATTTTGTCCTGGAAGGCTATGTGGACCCGAAGGAGCCGTTGCGCACGGAAGGGCCTTTTGGCGATCACACCGGCTATTATTCACTGCCGGATTTGTATCCCGCCTTTCACATTACCGCCATCACCCATCGCAACGACGCGGTTTATCCAGCGACGATTGTGGGTAGGCCGCCGATGGAGGATTTCTACATTGGCACGGCCAGTGTGCGGTTGTTTCTGCCGGTCTTGAAAATGAATTTTCCGGAACTGGTCGATCTGGCGCTGCCCGCCGAAGGAGTCTTTCACAATCTGGTGTTTGTCAGCATCAAAAAGACCTACCCCATGCAGGCCTACAAAATCATGCACGGCCTGTGGGGCATGGGCCAGATGATGTTCACCAAATACATCGTGGTGGTGGACGCGGACGTAAATGTGCATGACACCAGCGAAGTATTGTTTCGTCTGTGCGCCACGACCGATCCGCAGCGCGACACCCTTTTCACCCGCGGCCCGGCCGACGTGCTGGACCATGCCACGAGTGAATTCGCCATCGGCACGAAAATGGGAATCGACGCCACCAAAAAACTGCCCGGCGAAGGCTTTAAGCGCGAGTGGCCGCCGCTGATCCAAATGGACGATGCCGTGCAGAAGAAAATCGACCAATTGTTCCCATCCCGGGATTGAGCACGAACGGCCGGCGTTTCGCGATTGTTGTTCGCCGTCGATTCCTTCAGCGAGTGAATCCGGGGCATTACAAACAGCAAGGAAGAATCGGCTTGCGTCGCCGTGATTGACAGCGTATGAGGGCGTTATGTGCAAATTTTGCAACTGTGGTGAGAAGTGGTCTCCGTGGCTCCTGAGCTTGTTGCGCATCGTCATTGCCGTCTTGATTCTGTGCCACGGCGGACAAAAAGTCTTCGGATATCCAGCGACTAGGGCTCCCTTGCCGCCGCTCTTCTCATGGCCGGCCGGCATTGCGGGTCTCATCGAATTGGTCGGCGGCCTGCTCCTCCTGCTGGGGCTTTTCACGCGGCCTGTGGCCTTCATCCTTTCCGGGGAGATGGCGGTCGCTTATTTCATGGTGCATGCGCGTGAGGCATGGTGGCCCATTCACAATGGCGGGGAACTGGCTGTCATTTATTGTTTTGTGTTTCTTTATCTGTCCGCGGCGGGCGGAGGCCCCTTGAGCATGGGTTGCTGCTGGAAACGCGGCGCGGTCCCGCCGGACGCGGGCAGCACGCAGCTGCCTGACGGGAAGAAATGACCGGATAATGACGAATGTCCTAGCACGAATGACCCAATTTCGTCATTAGTCATTTCCTGCTTTGCGCACTTTCAACAAAGAATTTTCCAACGGGCGGATTCCGGGTTAATGTTCCGGGATTATTGAATGATCCTGGTCATCGACAATTACGATTCGTTCACCTACAACCTGGTCCAATACCTGGGGGAACTGAAGGCGCCGCTCGAGGTGCGGCGCAATGATCAGATTTCCCTCGATCAAATCCGGGAGTTGAACCCGGACCGCATCCTGATATCCCCGGGCCCGTGTTCGCCGCGCGAATCCGGGTCGTCCAATGACATCATCCAGACGTTTGGCCCCAAAGTGCCTCTCTTCGGGGTCTGCCTCGGCCATCAATGCATCGGTTATTCCTTCGGGGCACGAGTGGTGGTGAATTACCGCATCATGCACGGCAAAACCTCGCCCATCAAACACAATGGCCGGGATCTGTTCAAAGGCATGGCCAATCCCTTTGCCGCCACCCGCTATCATTCGCTGGTCATCCAGCGTGACAGCCTGCCGGACTGCCTGGAAATCACGGCGGAAACGGAGGAGGGCGAAATCATGGGCGTGCGCCATAAGAGCCATCCGATTTGGGGCGTGCAGTTCCATCCGGAAAGCATTTTGACGGAGAATGGGCGGCAGATTCTCAGGAACTTCCTTTCGCTTTAAATAAAACTTGTTAAAAGGCGGAAGACTGGTAAGTTGTCCCCCCTTTATGAAGGACAAGATTCATCCAAAGTATGTGGAGGCGGAAATCCGCTGCGCCTGCGGCAACGTGATCAAGACGCGCTCGACCAAGGCGTCGATCATGGTCGGTATTTGCAACGTGTGTCATCCGTTTTACACCGGCACCCAGAAATTCGTCGATACCGCAGGGCGCGTGGATAAATTCCAGCAGCGCATGGTCAAGACCCAGGCCGCCCAGGCCGCCGCCGCCATCAAAAAGAAAAAGAAGTAGCTCCCTTTCCCTGCAACCCGCCCGTGGAAGTGCTTCCTCCCCGGGCGGGTTGCTTTTTTGCCGCTGGCCGCCAAGATGAAGACGCGCCTGGAGGCCAAACATGAACCTGCGCCCTTACATTGAGAAATTCTCGCGCCGTTACAGCGAGGTTGAAGCCGCTTTGAGTGATCCGAAGCTGGCGGCCAACACGGCCAAATTGCAGGAACTGTCGCGCGAATACGCCCGCCTCAAGGAGTTTAACGCGGCGGGTGTGCGCTATCTCAAAGTCGTCGATGACCTGGCGCAGCATGCCGAATTGTTGAAAACCGAACCCGCCGGCAGCGAAATGGCGCAACTTGCCAGGGAGGAGATCGCCCAGCTTCAAGTCGAGGAACAGCGGCTGGCCCGGCAATTGCAATTGGGCCTCGCCCCGCCCGATCCGGCGGATTCGCGCAATACCATCATTGAGATTCGCGCCGGGGCCGGCGGGTCGGAGTCCGCCTTGTTTGCCGCCGATCTCTACCGCATGTACACGCGCTATGCCGAAGGCCGCGGCTGGAAAGTCCAGAGCATGGACAGCAGCCCTTCGGACTTGGGCGGCTTCAAGGAAGTGATTTTTGGCGTGACCGGCGTGGATGTCTTCAAGCGCCTGAAATACGAGAGCGGCGTCCATCGCGTGCAGCGTGTGCCGGCGACCGAGGCACAGGGGCGCATCCACACCAGCACCGCGACGGTGGCGGTGCTTCCCGAGGCCGAGGAAGTCGATATCGAGATCAAGCCGGAGGATTTGGAGATCAACGTCTGCCGCGCTTCCGGCAAGGGCGGTCAGGGTGTCAATACCACGGATTCGGCGGTGCAAATCATTTACAAGCCAACGGGCATGATCGTGCGTTGCGCTGACGAACGGTCGCAGCAAAAGAACAAAGTCCGGGCCCTGACCGTGTTGCGCTCGCGGTTGCTAGAGGCCAAAATCGCCGAGGAAAACGCCCGCTACGCCGCGCACAGAAAAGAGCAGGTCGGCACCGGCGAACGCAACGAACGCATCCGCACTTACAACTTTCCGCAAAACCGCGTGACCGATCACCGCATCGAAGTGACCCTCTACAATCTGTCGTCCTTCATCGAGGGCAACATTGATTGCCTGATTGAGCCGCTCATGGCCGATGATTTGGAAAAGCGCCTGGCGGCCTTGAAACTATGAGTTCAACCCTGGTTCCGCGGGCGCTGATTTTTGATTGCGACGGCACGCTGGCCGACACCATGCCGTTGCATTGGCGCGCCTGGCAGGTGGTGGCGCAGCGCTACCGGCTCAATTTTCCAGAGGAACGTTTTTATGCCCTGGGCGGCGTGCCGTCGCGGGACATTTTGAAAATGTTAAGTCAGGAACAAGGACGGCAACTGGATCCCCTCGCCGCTTCGATGGAAAAAGAGGCGGTTTACATGCCCCTTTTGCCGCAAGTGCAGGAGGTGGAAGTCGTCGTGAACATTGCGCGGGAGCATTATGGCGTCATCCCGATGGCCGTGGCCTCTGGCGGCATTCAATCGCACATCAACGAAGTGCTGACCCATCTGGGCATCCGGCATTTATTCCAGGCTGTTGTGACCAGTGAGGATGTCACCCGGCAAAAACCCGCGCCGGACATTTTTCTGGAAGCGGCGCGCCGCTTGGGCGTAGCCCCGCAATTTTGCCGTGCTTACGAGGACACCGATCTCGGTTTGCAAGCCATCCGTGCCGCCGGCATGGAGGCCATCGATGTGCGCCTGTTGCGGAAGCAGGGGTGAAGCTTCATTCCGCCGTGACCATGAGGTCGTCGAATCGTATCGGCGTGCCGGAATAGGGGCTGCCCCAGATCGACGGGCGGCCTTCGCGCGGCGGCGAGGTTTCGTCCAGGGAAATCATCCATTCCTTCGGCTCCGGCCCGGTTTGCACCCAGGCCTTGCCTTCAACTTTCCAGACACTGCCAGCCTGCCGCACCCGCAGCCGGAACATTGTCCAGGAGCCGGATTTCCAATCGAAAGGCACGCTGGCCGCCGAAACGTCGCCCTTGTAAATCTCCAGCGAATTCTTTCCCGGCGATACTTTCAATTTGCAGCCGTCCACGCCGTTGAGGCCGACGCCGAAGCTGGGCGTGCGCCGCCCCTTGCTCGTGCCGTAAATGCGGGCGCTGACGCAAATGCCGGAATTGGTCGCGGACCCAAATAAAACGCCAAAAGTGTCGAGCGGAGATCCGGGCAATTCGAGGACCTTCCTGCCTTCGCTCTCCTTGACTGCAAAATCACCGTCGAGCACCAGAAAATCCTTTGGAACCTGGTTCAGTTCGGTTTTTGCAAAATCGCTTTGATAAAGGACCTTCCCCGATTCTGCATGGGCTGGCACCAGACATGGGAGGAATAGGACTAATGGGTATAATGACAGTCGCCGGATGGCCGAAAAACTTTTCTTCATGACACTCTCTTATTCATTTCTGAGGGCTGGCAACAGGTCTCCGCGCAGGGCCGCCCGCGCGGCAGCCCAGGTCCACAAAAGCCCGCTGACAAACACCAGGCCCAACGTTGCGGCCAGCGATAGATAAGATACGGGCGCGGCCAGTGAAAGCAAGGCGGGCAGAACGGCGGCCAGCGCGGCGACGATCCCCGCCAGCAAACCCAGGCACTCGAGCGCGGCGTGTTCGCTCAACACCAGCCGGCGCAGGGCGCGCGGCGCAAAACCCGCCGCCAGGAGCAAGGCCAGTTCGCCGCGGCGCTCCAGCACGTTGCGCAACACCACCACGCCCAGGCCGGCGCTGCCCAGTAGCAGCCCAAGGCCGCCCAGCACTTGAAACGTGTCCAGGTACGTGTTTTGCACGGCGTTAAACGCATTGAGCCGGTCCGCCGCCGGCGTCAACTCCAAGCCGCGGTCCCGCAACGCTTGCGTCAGGACGGCCGAAACATGGGCGGCATCGGAGGGCGGCGCGTCGATAAGAAACATGCGCCAGCCGGTCTCGTCCGGGAACCGCCGCGTGAAGGCCGCGCTGTCAATTATCAGATTGCCCTGCAAAACGGAGTTGGCCAGCGCCCCAACCAGCCGCGCTTTGAAGGGGCGTCCGTGCCCGTCGGTGTAATCGAGGGTGTCTCCCACCTTTTTGTGCAGGCCCCATTCGATCGTGGCCTCGTCGCCCACTGCCGGAACCTCGTCCGCATCGGCGCTGAAATTCTCCAGCAATTTCCACGGCTTCCCGGCATAAGCCGCATCCAGCAGTGTGGAAAAGGCGAAGGCGCCCCGGCTTTGCAATGCCTCCGGGTCCACTCCCAGCAGGCGCGGCGTCTGGGCACGATTCAAATTGAGGCAACTTGCGTCGTCCCCGTCATGCACGCGCAAGGGAACGACCTGCGCGCCGCGCAGGCTTTTCTCATCCAGTGCAAAGAAGTCCCGGCCCGCCTTGGAATTCAGGTCCTGGACGATCGGCAGAGCTGATTGGCCGATCAGGGCAAAACCGCCCGTGCCGGACGCACGCCGGCTGCTGTCGCGCGTGGCATCCAATTTGTTCGCCGCGACGGCCACGATCAAAAAGCTGCCGGAGGCCAACAGGGCCACCGTGGCCAGGCTGCGATTGGGCCGGCGGGCGCAACCGCGCAATCCGAGGCTGGCGAGCGTGAGCGGCCGCGAGGCGGAGCGCCCGGCCAGCCAGCGAAACAACACAGCCGCCGCGGCGATGCCCGCAATCAACAACAAAGCGCCGCCGCCAAAGAACGCCTCCACGTTAGCGTTGCCTCCCCTGGCCAGCGCGCCGCCGATCACGGCCAGCGCGGCGACGCCGCTAACGCCGGCCACCCATCCGGCCCAACTGCGCTTCGACTTTGCAGCCCGCCCTTCCAACTCATGGCCCCGTTCCAGCAGTTCGCGGGCGGGCCGCCGGGCCTGGGCGCGCAGGGCCAGGCGGATGACAATAGTACTGACAATAACCCCCGCAGCCGCGCCGACCGCCAGGCTCCCGGCGGTGACGTGGAAACGCAACGGCGAACCGGCCACCGCCGACCGCCACAGCGTGGCCAGCCCCCACAAAATCCCTTTCGCGTATAACACGCCGCACGCTGCGCCCAGCAACCCGCCAAGCACGGCGATGGCCGTTCCTTCCAGGAGGAACAAACGCCGCACCAGCCGCGGAGGCCAGCCCACCGCCAGCAGCGTCCCGATTTCCGCCGCCCGCTTCTCCAGTCCGAATTGGAAGAGAAGCGCCAGAAGAATCAGGGCCGCGGCGATGAGGAAAAAGCTGAAGCCGAGAAAGAGTCCGCCAAAATCCTCCGCCTGGCTGCTGGCGGCCAGCGCCCGTTCGCGCAACGGCTGAAACACCAGGCCTATCGCCGCCGGATCCAACGCCGCGGCGAGGCCCCGTTCCATGGATTGTTCCGCCTGGCCCGCCGCAAAGCGCAGGGCCGTGACATCGCCGAAACGATTGCCCCACATGCGCTGGCCAGCGGACAGGGTGACAAAGGCTTTGGGCGTGCCGCGGTATTGCTTCCAATATTGTTCGTCCTTGGGCCGGATTTTTTGCAGGTCGATGGCGAAGCCCGCGTCCCAGTTTGCCGTCTTCTCCGCTTGGGCGATGCCCGGAAAGTCCGGCAGGAGGGTGCGGTCCGCCGCCAGGCCCGCCATCGGAACAATCGAGTGAATGCGAAACTTCTCCTGCCTTTTCTCCAGCCGATGGGCCGCGCCGGGAACATAATAGGTCAGGCGCAATGGATCGCCGGGCCGGGCTTGCAAATCATCGGCCAGCCATTGGTCAATCACAATTTCATCGTCGCGCAGGCCCGCGGGCAGAAGGGAAGCCCCGGCTGCCGTGACTATCGAGTAGGGCGTCGATCTTTGGCCGTCCCGGAGTTCATTGACGAAATAGGTCAGGAACAATTGCGGCCCGGGAGCGGGCGCAACGGACTGCGCCGCGCGGACGATGGCTGGATCGAGGAAAATCCGTCCGGAGCGCAGTTCCCATCCGCCGGGCGCGGGGCGCGACTCCAGCCCGGCATCGGCCAGGGTCCACCGCCGCAGCAGCAGTTCCTGCGGCGCAACGCCCGCAAGTGGGGCTCCAGTCAATAATAGATTAACCCTGTCGTCCAGTCCGGTTTTGTTTTGCAGAAAGGCCAGCGGCACAAACGCGTTGAGCGGCGGCAGCTGGCCGGCCTGCAGGCTGAAGCGGCCAAATTGCGCGTCGGAAACAATCCCGGCCACCGTCAAGCGGAAACCCGTCGAGACATCCTCCTGCGGCGAGAGGGGCGCTTCCAGCGACAGCAGCGATGGCTTTTGCGCCCGCAGCACAATGGCGTCGCCCGCCTTGACCCGGAGTTGTGCGGCCAGAGGCGCATTGAGCAGGACTGCATCCGGCTGATGGAAGGCCAGCCCGGACGGATCCTGGGCCAGGGCGCTGAAATGTTCGTCGATGCCGATGACCTGCACTTGATTGGCGCGGGCCGATTCATCGGGCGTGGCAGCGGTGCCGGGCAACAGCAGGACGGCTGCAGCCAGCCCGTGGGAAATATCCGGACGCATGTCGTCGGCCAGCGCCGCGCGAAAGAATCGGTCCGTTCCCGTAAGGGCGAAGCTGACCCGGCCAATGCGAGCCAAGGCCATGTCGCGCAAGCTCTCCCGCACGGAATCCCCGACGGCCAAAGCGCCGACCAGCACCGCGCTGGCCACGATGACCCCCAGCAACGTGCCCAGATGGGTGACCGCGTAAAACCGCAAGCTGCGCAGGACGAGTTGGCGAAGACTGTAGCTCAACAGTTCCTAATCTTAATCTCAGCCTCCCGCGCCGGTGCCTGGCTGTTCCGAAACATGGCCCCCGGACGTGTCGCCATCGGGCGTCGGAGCCAGACCACCCGGCGCTTGTGTGCCACCTTCTGACCCTGATGCAGCCGGCAGAGCAGGCTTGGGCGGTGATTTGGGCGCCACGGCAACCAACTTGGCAACGAAGCGTTTGCGAGCCGGGGCGGGTTTGGCCTTTCGCGTGACGGGGCGCGCTTTCTTCATTTTTTTGCTGGGGGCGTGTCCCGGCTTTGGCGCGCCGGCACGGCTTCTTTTCAGCAACTTCTGCAATTTCTTTTCGAGCGCGCCGGCTTTGGCCTCCGCCTTCTCGGCCGCGCACCGGGCTTCGGCTGAAACGCCTTTGGCCTTTCTCGCGATTTGTCGGGATTGTTTGGCTTCGCGTTTGGCCAGCTTGAGCCTCGCTTTGGCCTGGCGTGCTTTGGCCTTGGCGGCGCGAGCGGCCCCGTCCGCTTGCCGGGCTTCCTGTTCAAGACGCCGCGCCTGCCCGCGAGCGGTGGTGGCGGCTTTTTCCAGTGCTACAAGTTTCATGGTCTTATTTTCCTTTCGCGTTTGCGGCGTTTTTGCTGGTTTTGCGCAACAATCCGCAATTATCCGTAATTTTGCAAGACCGAATCATAAGGATTCGCCCGGATAATGGATCGTTGACCGTTGTCCACTTTCGATCACGCGGGCCGGCACTGATTAGTTGACACTGTTGGGATGCAGGTCGGACTTCAGGACCGAGCCGTCAGCCGTTGATATATAGATATCTCCCACGTCGGCGTCGCGGCCGGGATTGTTGAGTTTGGCCGCCCAGAGTTTAATTTTCCATCTTGGCCCTTCGTCACTGTGCTGCAGCCAGAATTGGGAGCTAGTCAGGCTGAGGTTGGCCAAAAGTGGCTGCGACCTGGCTATGGCCAGCGCCTGATCGGAATCCACCTTCAATTTGGCCGGATCGAGCACCTTGTCCGCTCCGGTGACGGGTTCCAAAAGCCGAAAAGGCCGCGAGACATCCATTTTTTGTCCCGCGCCGAATTTCACTTCGACGGCCTTCAATGTCGCGTCGGGATCATAATAGACCACGTACCAGATATTCGGGACCAGGGTCCCGGCGGACCGTTCCGACCGGATTTGCACAACCTTGTCCTTGCTCTGCTCGCCGATGTACTGGTCGCCCGCCTTCACCAGGGCAAAGGCCGTTGGCTCAGCCCCCAGCGCGACGCCGGCCGCCGCCAGGATTGGCAGAGCTGCATACGCAATTCTAATTTGCATCTTCATTTTTCCAACATAGCCCCGGCAATCGGAATTGCAAATGCCGAGAATAATTGATAATGGACGGCAGACGTGTATTTCCTGAAACGCATTCTGTTCATGGGGCCGTTGCTGGTGCTCATCAGCTTCCTGGCCTTTGTCATGGTGCGCGTGGTGCCGGGCGGGCCGTTTGATCGCGAACGCAAACCGGCCTCGCCGGAAATCGAACGCAACCTCCGCGCCAAATACCACCTCGATGAGCCGGTCCTCCGCCAATACCTGCGCTACGTGGACGGCATCGTGCATGGCGATTTCGGGGCGTCGCTCAAGTACCGCAATCGGTCGGTGATGGACATCATTGCGCAGGGCCTGCCGGTTTCGTTGAGCCTGGGAGCGATGGCTTTTTGTTTTGCCCTGGGCACGGGCATTCCGCTGGGCTTCTTCACCGCCGTCCGCAAGGGTGGGTGGGGCGATTATTTGGGAAGTTTCGTTGCATTGTTTGTCATTTGCATTCCGGGATTGGTGATCGGGCCGGTTCTGATCATGCTTTTTGCCATTCACTGGCGCTGGTTTCCGGTCGCGTTGTGGGGCTCCCCCTGGCATGCCGTTCTTCCCACGCTCACGCTCGGACTCTATTTCACGGGGCGCGTGGCGCGCTTGATGCACGAGGGAATGCTTGCCACCCTGCCGTCCGAATTCATCACCACCGCCCGCGCCAAGGGCCTGGGCGAAATGGCGGTGCTGATCAGGCACGCCTTTCCCATCGCCGTCCTGCCCGTGGTGTCGTATTCCGGCCCGATGCTGGCCGATTTGTTGACAGGCTCGTTTGTGGTGGAGAACCTCTTTCAAATTCCCGGCCTGGGCGTTTTCATGGTCAACAGCTCCCTCAACCGGGATTACACGCTGCTGGCCGGTTTGGTCCTGCTTTATGCGGTTCTGTTGCTGGTTCTGAATCTGGGCGTCGATTTCCTCTTCAGCGTGCTGGACCCGAGGGTGCGCTATGAATAGGACCGAGAATCTCAGCCCCAACCAGCAAGCCTGGCGCCGCTTTCGCCGCAACCGCCCCGCCGCCGCTGCTGCCATGCTGCTGGCCTTTCTGGT
The DNA here is from genome assembly GCA_052325505.1 of Limisphaerales bacterium. GTDB lineage: Bacteria > Verrucomicrobiota > Verrucomicrobiia > Limisphaerales > Palsa-1400 > DASRLE01. The sequence goes on along the minus strand of JBKQUS010000211.1, from coordinate 16,127 downwards.
TTTGGTTGTTTTGCTTTGGCCGCTTTTCAGCCGGCCCGGCCTCGCGCCTCACCTGCCCGCGGCCCTGACCCATCCGCCCGACGCGATTTCCGACGCGCAATTCCAACCGCCCGGCCCGGCGCATTGGTTCGGCACCGACGTCCACGGGCGCGATTTGTTGAGCCGGGTTTGCCACGGGGCGCGTATTTCGTTGCTGGTCGGGCTGGTTGGCACGGCGGTGAGCCTGGTCATCGGCGTGTTGTGGGGCGCTACGGCCGGTTACTGTGGCGGACGCTGGGACAGTGTGATGATGCGTTTTGTCGATGTGCTCTATGCCATGCCGTCCATCATTTTTGTCATCGTGCTGATCACCGCCCTGAACGCGTTCCTGGAGAAAATGGAAGCGGCCGGCCTCTCGGCGGGAGGGGCGCAGTGGCTGCAATTCGCCGGGCTGTTCGCCGGACTCGGGGCAGTATCCTGGCTGACGATGGCGCGGATCGTGCGCGGCCAGGTGCTGACGTTGCGGCATCAGGCCTTTGTTGATGCCAGCCGGGTGCTGGGCGCCAGCCACGCCCGGATCGTTCTGCGCCACATCCTGCCCAATATCTATGGCGTGATCATCGTTTATCTGACCCTGACCATTCCCTCCATTATTCTGTACGAATCATTTCTCAGCTATCTGGGGCTGGGGATACAACCGCCGCAAGCCAGTTTGGGTTCGCTCATTGCCAGTGGGGCGGAACAGATCAACTCCGTTCGCATTTACTGGTGGCTGATCGTCTATCCGGGTGCGACCCTGGCGCTGACGCTGCTCGCGCTGAACTTTGTCGGCGACGGCCTGCGCGACGCCTGGGACCTGCGTTCCGGGAAAAGGGTCTAGCCCTTGAAGATAACCATCACGCCGTAATCCGTCAGAATATGGCGTGTGCTCAACTCCATGTAGCTGTAATTGATCGCATTGACGCTCACAATATTCGCCTGCCCGACCTTTTCCAAAAACGCCGAAACGATTTCATCAAAACGATCCTTGTTCACCTCCTGGCAATCGGTTCGTCTGATGGTTCGTATCCGCATCGTTTTGTCGCCGTCACTGGCCACGACATCCAACGGACGGGTAGTGGGTTTCTTGATGAGCGTCTCCGTGGCGTGATCGTGGACTGGCACGGAAAAATGCTTGTCCACCTTGGGCGGGGCAGGCGGAGCCACGGGGGCTGCGGGAGCCGCCGGGGCCGGCTCGCCGCCGGCCTGCGCCATGGCCGGTTCGGGAGTGGGCACGGTGATGGTTTGGGAACAGGCGGGGCATTCGATCTCAGACCCGGCACCGCTGACATCGACAGCCAGCTCCTGCTCGCAATTGGGGCAATTGAACGTGATGTCCATAAAGGATCGCTTTCGTGCTGTTTACGGCGTCAGCATGACAGCCCCCCCGCAAAAATCGAGCGAAATCTTTCGGGAATTTAAATAGTGTCATCCGCTGCGTCCGCCGCTTTGCAGGACGAACCATTCGAGGGGCGGGACTTTCGAAAAACCCCGACGAAGCGCTGTCAAACATGCCGACAGCCTGGACGCCGGAAACGAACGTCAGAAATGGCAGACTCATGCGGTTCGGCTATAGTTTATCGCATGAGTGATCTGTTGTCCCGCATCACGATTGACACAAAACCTTCTTGCTCCAAAGCATTTTTCCGGCTAACGCATTCAGGATGAGCACGGTTGATCTCGCTGTAAAAAAATCAAAAAGCTCTCCGCGAGCCAGACTCGGGAATTGTTGGGATGGCTGGCTGCACGGCGGCCATGGGAAAACTGCCGAACACGCAAAATCACAGATAATGAGAACTAACCTCCCATGTTTCCTATTCACCACCATTGTCACGCTTGCTGTCTACTGCGGCAGTTGGTCGTCTGAAGCCGCCCAGATCGTGGTATCCTGCGTGGGCGACAGCATCACCGCGGGATATGCCTTGTCGAATCCCGGCACGCAAAGCTACCCGGCCCAGTTGCAGACGCTTCTGGGCAGCGGTTACACGGTGGGAAACTACGGTCTGTCCGGCTCGACCGCGCTAAAGCAATCGGACTACACTTACTGGAATTCGTGGGCCTACACCAACAGCCTGAATTCCAACCCGAACATTGTTGTCATCATGTTTGGCGCAAATGATTCCAAGTCGTGGAACTGGAACGCCGCCAAATTCAACAGCGATTACCGCGCGCTGATCTCGCAATTCCAGAACCTCGCCACGCATCCCAAAGTCTATATCTGCTACACCCCGCCGATCTATCTGCCAAACGCCTTCGGCACCACGTTTGACCCCGTGTTCGTGGAAAACACCGTGGAGCCAGCCATCGGCGGCATCGCCACACAGGCGGCCGTGCAGTTGATTGACAACGACACGCCGCTGATTGATCGCCCCGACTTGTTTACCGACGGCGTCCATCCAACCGCGACCGGCGCGGGCATCATCGCGCAACAAGTTGCCAACGCGCTGGCTGGCCTCGCTCCGACAAATCTGACCACCACCGCCATTGCTTCGTCGGCCAACCCTTCGGTCTATGGCGCGCCGGTGATCTACACGGCCACGGTGAGTTCGTCGGCCGGCACGCCGACGGGTGTGGTTGTTTTTGCCGCCAGCAACTTGCCCTTCAGCACCAACTCGATTCCGTTTAGCACCAACACGCTTTCCGGCGGCGTGGCCTCGGTCACCAATCAATTTGTGCCGGTCGGCACCAACACGGTCGCCGCGCAATTCGTCTCCCAAGGCAGCTACCTCGGCAGCACTCACAGCCTCATAGGGGTCACCCAAACCAAACCATAGCTTTGTCCATTTGTGAAAGGGTCAGCCCTGGGATCTTGGTATATGCTCCGCCCGCTGGAAACGAGCAGGTGCGTGGTTCGCGGTTACAAGTTCCGGCTTTTTCGGAATGGACCTTGGCGAATCTTGGCAAAATCGAACAAGCTGTCATTTTATGGTCATGGCGAGCACGTTGAATATTTCGTTGTCGGAAGAGCAAAAGGGCTGGCTGAATTCGCGCCGCGAAGCCGGGGGTTTTGCCAGCACCAGCGATGTCGTTCGTGACCTCATTCGCAGCCGTCAAGAGAAGGAACAGGCGGAACTATTGAAGCGTTTCCAGCAGCTTTATGGCGATGGTTCGGACGAACCGGAACCGGCGGAGGCAGTTCTTAAAATCGTCAAGCGGGTGAAAAAGGAACGTCGTGCCTAAACCACGCGCGGTTTTGGACAGTTCCGTTGTGGTGTCGGGAATTGGCTGGCGCGGTGGCGATGCCCGCGCCGTTCTGAAGCTTCTCGCGGCGGGTGGATTTGAATCCTGGCGCACGCCGTGGATCACGGCTGAATGGACGGACGCCGTTCAGCGCGTCGCCGAGGCTGAAAGGCGCTGGCGGAATCCAAATTGGACAAACTGGCTAGAAAGGCTGAAGACCGTCCCAAAGTTTTCAACCGACATTCCCATCAGGAAGACGGTGAAGCGCGATCCGAAAGATGATCCCGTCATCATGGCGGCGGTGGCCGTCCGCGCGGCTTTCATTGTGACTTCCGATTCAGACTTGCTCGATTTGCGGAAGCCTCATGACGTCTCGTGTGTGACGCCGCACGCTCATTTGTCCGCAATACTCCGGCAGCAATGAATTCTACAAATATGGTGCTCCTACGGAGCTTGGGCTCCTGACAATCTGTCAACCGAATAGAGGAAATAATTTAAAGATGCCAAAAATGGCAAAAGCCGTGCAATGCAGAGGGCAGTTTGTGACGGCTCCGTGCTGGGTTGTGTCGGCATTTGTGGGTTGCCCCATCCTTAAAGCCTTGACTAACAACATGTGTGACGGTGTGACGGCTGAAAACCCCCGGACGCCTCGCCCCCGCAGGAGCACCGGCCTGCCAGGGTCGTATTCCGTAGCTTGTCGCGCCATCGCGTCCCGCCATAGCCAGGCGGCAGCGGAAGCTCGGCGACGGCGGAACCCTGAATTGCCCGGCCGCTTTCAAACCGATTCAGGCCGTTTCAACAGGCCGTGTGAAAACTCAAAAATTACCATTTCCAACTTCGAAAAAGTGGTCGTTCGACCCCTCGCCGCGCAAATAAATGCGCCAGCGGTCAAATGTGGAAGGCGAGTTTTTGTTCGACGGCATTGACGTTGAGTTTTCACACAGCCTGTCAAAGCAATTCAAACCAAAAAAAATAAAAACCGCCTCGCCCCACCGGAAATCAGACTTCTTAATTCTTCCTTTCTTTCCCGCGGGGTTGGGGTAATCTGGCGGGCCTTATGAATAAGCTGACTGTGAATGATTTGAAGGTGAAGGACCAGCGGGTGCTGGTGCGTGTCGATTACAATGTGCCCATGGAGGAAAAGAACGGGCAGATGATCATCAATGATTCCACCCGCATCAAGGAAACGTTGCCCACGTTGCGGCTGTTGATCGGGAAGGGGGCCAAGATCATCCTGGCCGCCCATCTCGGACGGCCCAAGGGCAAAAAGGAGCCGTCCATGTCGCTCCGCCCGGTGGCCGGCGAGTTGTCGAAGCTGCTGGGGCGGCCGGTGGCGTTCGCGGAGGATTGCATCGGGGAGAGGGCGGAGAAGGCCGTGGCCGCGCTCAAGGCCGGCGATGTGTTGCTGCTGGAGAATGTCCGCTATTACAACGAGGAGGAAGCCAATGACCCGGCGTTTGCCGCGAAGCTGGCCGCGCTGGCGGATGTCTATGTCAATGATGCCTTTGGCGCGGCCCATCGCGCCCATGCCTCGACGGAAGGAGCGGCGCGGATCATCGCCCAACGCGGCGGTTTGTGCGCGGCGGGCTTGTTGATGGAGCGGGAGTTGAAGTACCTCGGCCAGGAGTTGGAGAATCCGGCCCGGCCATTTGTCGTCATTTTGGGCGGGGCGAAGGTTTCGGACAAAATCAAGGTGATCGACCGTCTTTTGGAAAAGGCAGACTCGATCCTTATCGGCGGGGCGATGGTTTATACTTTCAAGCTGGCGCAGGGTTGCAAGATCGGCAAATCGCTCTCCGAACCGGACAAGGTGGATCTGGCGAAGGCTGCGTTGGAAAAGGCCAAGGCGCGCGGCGTGCAGTTTGTGCTGCCGGTCGATGACGTCATCGGCACGCCGGTCAATACCGGGAAGCTGAACAAGAAGGGCAAACCGATCATCGAGATGCAGAATCCGCGCACCAACGCCCAGGCCAATATCCCCGATGACGCAGCCGGGCTGGACATCGGACCGGAGACCGCCAAGCGTTTCAGTGAAATCATCAGCAAAGCCAAAACCATCATGTGGAACGGCCCGATGGGAATGTTTGAAGACGCCCGTTACGCCGCCGGCACCAACGCGGTGGCGCGCGCTGTGGCCGACGCGACGGCGAAGGGGGCCAAGAGCATCATTGGCGGCGGAGACAGCGTCAAGGCGCTGAACCAAGCCAAATTGGGCGACAAGGTGACTTTTATGAGCACCGGCGGCGGCGCCAGCCTGGAATTCCTGGAAGGCAAGGCCCTGCCCGGAGTGGAAGCGTTGTCCAAGAAATAAACGGCAGCCAAGGAACCAACAACCATGAATAAAGAACGTAAATTAATCATTGCCGGCAATTGGAAGATGAACAAAACCGTGGCCGAAGCGCTCGCTTTGGTGCGGGGATTGAAGATCGAATTGGCCAATTGCAAAGAGGTGGACATCGTCGTGTGTCCGCCGTTCACCGCGTTGAGCGAAGTGTCGAAGGAGGTCCTCAACACCGTGATCCGCCTCGGGGCGCAAAACATGAGCGAAAACAACTTTGGCGCTTACACGGGCGAAATTGCGGCCGGGATGCTCAAGGAGTTTTCCGTGCGCTACGTCATCCTGGGCCATTCCGAACGGCGCCAATACCAAAAGGAAAGCGACCAGCTCATTTCCAAGAAGGCCCATGCTGCGCATGCGGCTTCTCTCAAGCCGATTGTGTGCGTGGGCGAAACGTTGAGCGAAAGGGAGGGGGGCCAGACCGAAAAAGTCCTCGAAACCCAGGTGCGCGGCAGCCTGGCCGGGCTGACGGCTGAGCAAATGGATGAGACGGTTGTCGCGTATGAACCGGTCTGGGCCATTGGCACCGGCAAAACGGCCACCACCGCCCAGGCCCAGGAGGCCCATGCCCATATTCGCAAATTGCTGGCGGGCATGTTCAGCGATAAAGTCGCCCGGCGCGTGCGCATCCAGTATGGCGGCAGCGTCAAGGCGTCCAACGCCCGCGACCTGATGGGCCAGCCGGACGTGGACGGCGCGCTGGTGGGCGGGGCATCGCTGGACATCCGCAGTTTTTCTGATATTATTAAAAACTCGATTTAACGGGAACTTATGAGTGTCATATATATTTTTCTGACCTTCCTCATGTTTGTGGATTGTGTCATTTTGGTACTTTTGGTGCTGCTGCAATTGCCCAAGAAGGACGCCGGGGCCGGTCTGGCCTTCGGCAGCGGCGCGACGGACGCACTCTTTGGGGCTGGCTCCGGCAACGTCCTGACCAAAATCACCAAATACGCCGCGGGCATCTTTTTTGCCCTCGCCATCATCATGGCCATGGCATCCTCCAGCCAGCACGCGAAATCCAGCGCGGAGGCGTTGCGAGAGGCATTGTCGAAACAGTCGCCGGCGCCGATCGGCTCGCCGGGTTCGCCTTCTTCGTCCACGCCGCCGGCCAGTGGCGGTTTGCTGCAAACGCCGTTGTTTTCCAATCTGCCTCCGGCGCAATCCACCGCTCCGGCCGCCAAGCCTGCCTCGCCGGCCACGAACAAGTAATCGTTCATGAGCCTTTTGCGGCGCACGCTGGGGGCTTTTCCCGGGTTGCGGCGTCTGAAGATGGCAGGGCTGGCGGTTGTGTTGGCTCTGGCCGGCTGCACGCGTTCCGAACCCCGCGCCGATCTCGTCATGATCAACGGGCCTGACCCGGAAACGTTGGACCCGGCATTGGTCACCAGCCTTGAAGGCCTGCGAGTCGTGGCCGGAGTTTTCGAAGGTCTGGCCCGCAACGACCCCGTCACCGCGGCCCCCGTTCCCGGCCTGGCCCGGAGTTGGGAGATTTCCCCGGACGGACGCGTTTATACTTTTCACCTGAGAGACAATCTGTTCTGGGGGACCGGAGAGCCAATCACGGCAGAGGATGTGGTGTATTCCTGGCGGCGCGTCCTTGATCCGCAAACCGCCTCGGAATACGCCGGCCAGCTGTTCTACGTCAAAAACGGCGAGGATTACAACAGCGGCAAAATCAAAGACCCGTCGCAGGTCGGCGTGCGCGCCCTGGACGCGCGCACCGTGCAGGTTGAACTCAACCAGCCGACGGCGTTTTTCCTCGACCTCTGCGCTTTTCAAACCCTTTCCGTTGTCCCGCGCCAGGTGATCGGGAAATACGGCGAAGACTGGATGCGCGCCCGGCCCCTGCCCTCCAGCGGGCCGTATGTGCTGGAGTTCTGGCGGCTCAACGACAAAATCCGCCTGCGCAAAAACCCCTTTTACTGGGATGCGGCCAACACCAAAAGCGGCATCGCCGATTACCTCTGCCTCAGTGCGCCCAACACGGCCTTGAACTTGTACGAAACCGGCCAGGCCGACATTATCTGGGACCGCGATTTCCTGCCCAATGAACTGATAGACGTTTTGAGCCAGCGCCCCGATTTCCATTCCTTCCATTATCTGGGAACTTATTTTATCCGCTGCAACACGACGCGGCCGCCTTTCAACGACCCGCGCGTGCGCAAAGCGCTGGCCTTGACCATTGATAAACGGCGGCTGGTGGACAAATTCCTGCGCGGCGGCCAGCCGGTGGCGAACCATCTCGTGCCGGACGGCACGGCCCATTATGAGCCGGTGTCCGGCCTGGGTTACGACGCCGTCCTTGCGCGGCGACTGCTGGCTGAAGCGGGCTATCCCGGCGGGAAGGGCTTTCCGGCCTTTGCCTACCTTTTCGCCGCCGTCGGCGGCGGTGGCGTCAATCAAAAAATCGGGGTCGAGTTGCAACAGATGTGGGAGGAGCAGTTGGGCATCCACGCCGGATTGCAGCAAATGGAGAAGAGCGTCTATATCGCGGCGCAAAACAGGCTGGATTACGACCTGACGGGCGGCGACTGGGTGGGAGACTACGACGATCCGAACACCTTCCTGGATTTATTCCGGAGCGACAACGGCAACAACCGGACCGGCTGGAAAAATGCGCGCTATGACGCCTTGATGCGCGAAGCGAACAGGCAGACGGACCTGGCCCGGCGCGCCGCGCTCCTGCAGCAAGCCGAACGCAGCCTGGTCATCGACGAAATGCCGGTCATCCCCCTCTATTTTTTTGTCGGATTGACCTATTACGATGCCGCCAAAATCAAGGGGATTTACCCGAACATTTTGGACGACCACCCGCTCAACGCCATTTGGAAGGTGAAGTGAAACTCCCGCCTCACTCCGCGTCTTCGCCCAGCTCAACGTTCCAATAAGCGAGGTCGAGGAAATGCTTCCAACTGTCATGCTGCACGCCGAAGTTGATCTGCACGAAGGGACGCCACTTCGGGCGCTTGGGTTTGCGCACCAGATGCAAGCCGGCTTCCTGGGGAGTGCGGTTGGCTTTGAGCGTGTTGCAACGCACACAGGAACACACGATGTTCTCCCATGAAGTCGGGCCGCCCCGGTCGCGCGGGACGACGTGATCCAGGTTCAAGTCCTTCCGCTCATAGGCTGTTCCGCAGTATTGACAGGTGTTGCGGTCGCGCTCGAAAATGTTGTGCCGGGTGAATTTGACCTCCTTCTTCGGCAGGCGGTCGAAGAGCACCAGCAAAATGACGCGCGGCACGCGGATTCTGAAGGAGACGGTGGCAATGGTTTCCGGGTGCGGTTCCTGCTCGGAAAAATTCCGCCACTGGCTGAAGCTGAAGGTCTGGAAAACGCCCTCGTCGTCGCTCAAGACCACCTGGGCATGGCCCTCAAACAAAAGCGTCAAGGCCCGCCTCGCCGTGCAGACATTGACGGCCTGCCAGAGGCGGTTCAGCACCAGGACATGTTGGTTAAGGAACGAATTCATAAACCGAACCTTGACCAGGAATCTAGCAGAACACAGGCCCAAGTGTCAACGCTAGCGTCGTCGTTTTTCATCGACATTCCGGCACGGTCGTTCGACACTGGAGCCATGTCATGGCCCGCCGATTATCACATGCACACCCCGCTGTGCCGCCATGCCAGCGGACGGCCCGCTGAATACGCGGCCCGCGCCGTGGCAGTCGGCCTGACGGAAATCGGCTTCTCGGACCATTCCCCGATGCGCCGCGATGACTTTGACAATTGGCGCATGCGGTTCGATCAATTGGACGAATACGTTGAGGGCGTGCGCCGCGTGCAAAAAGATTCCGCCGGCCTCACCGTCAGGCTCGCCCTGGAAATCGATTATCTGCCCGGTCATGAGGACTGGATTCGCGAACTGGCGGCCCGGCATCCCTGGGACTATTTAATCGGCTCGGTGCATTACGTTTCCGATTCCTGGGCGGTGGATAATCCCGAGGACATTGCCCAGTGGAAAGGGCGCGACCCGTATGAGGTTTGGGCGGCGTATTTCGACCGGCTCACCCAGGCGGCGGACTCGGGGCTGTTTGACATCATCGGCCATGCGGATTTGCCCAAGAAATTCAGGATTTACCCCAAGGAAGATTGCGCGCCGCTGTTCAACCGTTTCTTGGAAGCAGCACAGAACAAGAACGTTGCCATTGAACTCAACACCGCTGGACTGCGCAAAGACTGCCAGGAGATTTACCCCAGCCGGGCCTTCCTGCAACTGGCCGCGCAAAGAAGAGTCCCGGTCACCTTCGGCTCCGACGCCCATGCGCCGGTTGAAGTGGGCAGCGGGTTTGTGGAAGCGGTGGCGCTGGCGCGCTCGGTGGGCTATGCGCGCTTCTGCCGGTTCTTCAAACGCCGCCGCACCGAGTCGCCTCTGTGACGGCTTTCCCGGTGCCTAAAGAATCCGCTGCAGGTACTGGCCGGTGTGGCTGCCGGCGGCGCGAGCAATGGCTTCCGGCGGGCCTTCGGCCACGATGCGCCCGCCGCCGGCGCCGCCTTCCGGGCCTAAATCAATCACCCAGTCCGCCGTCTTGATGACATCCAGATTGTGCTCGATGATGATCAGAGTGTTCCCGGCGTTGCGCAGTTTAAAGAGCACATCGAGAAGTTTCGCCACGTCATAGAAATGCAGGCCGGTGGTCGGCTCATCCAAAATATAAAGCGTGTGCCCGGTGGCTTTGCGGCTCAACTCGGCGGCAAGCTTGATGCGTTGGGCTTCGCCGCCGCTCAACGTGGTGGCCGATTGCCCCAGCCGGACGTAGCCCAGCCCCACCTCCGCCAGCGTCAGGCACGGATCATAAATCTTCGGGATGGCGCGAAAGAATGTCACCGCCTCGTCCACCGTCATGTCCAGCACGTCGGCGATGTTCATGCCCTTGTAATGCACCTCGAGGGTTTCGCGGTTGTAACGCCGTCCGCCGCACGCCTCGCAGGTCACGTAAATGGGCGGCAGAAAATGCATCTCGATTTTGATCAATCCGTCCCCCTGGCATTTTTCGCATCGCCCGCCCTTGACGTTGAAGCTGAAACGCCCCGCCTCATAACCACGGACGCGGGCGGTGGGTAGTTTGGCGAACAGATCGCGGATTTGATTGAACATGCCGGTGTAGGTCGCCGGATTGCTGCGGGGCGTGCGGCCAATCGGCGTCTGGTCAATAACAATTACTTTGTCGAGCGATTCGAATCCGCGAATCATCCGGTGCTTGCCCGGCTGTTCCTTTGAGCCGTAAAACTTGCGGAACAGCGCCCGGCGCAAAATGTCATCGACCAGCGTGCTTTTGCCGGAACCGCTTACGCCCGTCACCGCGGTCAACCCGCCCAGGGGAATGCGGGCATTGATGTTTTGCAGGTTGTTCTCCCGCGCGCCGACAACCTCAAGCCAGCCGCGTTCCGGCGTCGGTTTGAACCGGCTTTTGGGAATCGGGATTTTCAGATCGCCCTTGAGATACTGGCCGGTGAGGGAGCGCGGAGTGGCCTCGATCTCCGCCACCGAGCCTGCCGCCACCAATTCGCCGCCGCGCACGCCCGCGCCCGGGCCAAGGTCCAGCACGTAATCCGCCCGGCGGATGGTTTCCTCATCGTGTTCCACCACCAGCACGGAATTGCCCAGGTCGCGCAGCCCTTCCAGCGACCGGAGCAAACGCTCGTTGTCGCGCTGGTGCAACCCGATACTGGGTTCGTCAAGTATATAAAGCACCCCGACCAGTCCCGCGCCGATTTGCGTGGCGAGCCGGATGCGTTGCGCCTCCCCGCCGCTCAATGTTCCGCTCTCCCGGTCAAGGGTCAGGTAGCCCAGCCCGACGTTTTTGAGGAAGCCCAGGCGCGCCCGGATTTCCTTGATCACTTCCGACGCGATTTTTTGCTGGAACTCGCTCAATTTCAACTCCGCGAAAAAATCATCCGCCCGCTCGACGGACAATCCGCACACTTCCATGATGGATAGGCCGGGCGGACACACCTGCTTCGCGGATTTGCTTTTTGCGGTCGTCTCGGACGCGCAGCAGCGCGTCCCTACCGCGTTGGCCCCGGTAGGGACGACCTGCTGGTCGTCCGATTCGTGAGGCGGCCGTGTCGGCGCGGGGCGATGTCCTTTGAACCGCAGGCTGGCCTCCGCCCCGCCGAGGGTCACGGCCAGGATTTCGGGCTTGAGCCTGCGCCCGCCGCAAGCGTCGCAGGGTTGGGGGTTCATGAAACCTTTCAATCGGTTTTTCGTGAATTCGCTTTCACTCTCGGTATAGAGGCGTTCCAGATTGGGAATGATCCCCTCGAACGGCTTTTTCGTCTTGCTCATCGTGCCGGCGCGCCAGAAGGTGAATTCGATTTCTTCAGCGCCGGAGCCACGCAGCAGCTTCTCCTTGAAATCGTCCGGCAAATCCTTCCAGGGCGTTTCCAGGCTTTGCCCGTAATGCTGGACCATGCCGCGCAATAGCGCCTTGTAGTAGACGATCATGCGCTTGTTGCCTCGCCGCCACGGCAGCACCGCGCCTTTTTCCAGCGATTTCTCCACGTCCGGCGCAATCAGATGCTCGTCGAACACCATCTTCTGCCCCAGCCCGTGGCAAACCGGACACGCCCCCAGCGGCGAATTGAACGAAAAATGTTTTGGCGTCGGCGTGTCGAAGCTTTCCCCGGTGGCCGGGCTGTAATTCCGATTGGAATGCAGCGACTCGGTCCACGCCGCGGCGTCCGTCGCGCCGGCTGACATTTTGCCATCGCCCGGCTGCTGCAAAAGCAGGAGGCGGCCTTCGCCCCATTTTAGCGCCGTTTCCACCGAATCGCTCAGGCGCACCCGAATTTTGTCATCGATCACCAAGCGGTCCACCACGGCCTCGATGGTGTGGCGCTGTTTGGGTTCCAGCTTGACGCGCACATTGTTGCTCAACTCGACCAATTCCCCATCGACGCGCGCGCGCACGAAACCCTCGCGGGCCAGCCGTTCGATCACGTCGCGGAACTCGCCTTTTTGCCCACTCACCACCCGGGCCAGCAACATGACGCGCGTTTTGGGTGGCAGGGCGAGGATTTTGTCCACGATATCGCTGGTGGTTTGCTGCGTGATCGGCTCGCCGCTGACCGGGCAATGCGCCTGGCCGACGTTGGCAAACAGCAGGCGCAGATAATCATAAATCTCCGTGGTCGTGGCGATGATGGAGCGCGGGTTTGTCCCCGAACCGCGCTGCTCGATGGCGATGGCCGGCGACAGCCCTTCGATGAAATCCACCTCCGGCTTTTCCATTTGATCGAGGAACTGGCGCGCATAAGCCGAAAGCGATTCGACATACTTCCGTTGTCCCTCCGCATAAATCGTGTCGAAGGCCAGCGACGACTTGCCCGACCCGCTCAACCCGGTGATCACGACCAACTTGTCGCGCGGGATGGAGAGGTTGAGGTTCTTCAGATTATGCTGGCGCGCGCCGCCGATCTTGATGAATTTGCCCGTCATGACACAACATTTCGCCATCAGGCGATTTGGCGATTCTACCCCATCCCCCGCAAAAAGAAAGCCGAACCGGAAATGGCAGGGTGCGCAATCCCTTGCGTGCCGCTCCCGTCGCGCTACAAACGCGCCAAAAAATCCAAAGCTGGGAGCGTGACAGTGCAAGCGCGACCCGTCCCTGGATAAATTTTTCAAAGGAGAGGGGCATTTGCCCACCCCCTTGCCTTCGAATTCGAAACGGCGGCTCGTTTTAAGGCATTACGTGGCACGGCAGGTGCTTAACTCTTACCCGTGATTGGAAGAGTTTTGGTCTTTACAACCAGATTCGGACGCCGCCAGGGCTTTTTGTCGGCGCTATTGCTGCTCCTGGCTGTCACGCCGCCCTGCAGCGTCCGCGCGCAAGACAAAACCAGCAACCTGTTTATGCAAGCGGTCGCCGCCAGGTTTTACGCCTGGGACCTGGATCACAATGAAACCCTTTCCATGGCCGAGTTGGACGTTGCCATCAAAGATCCAGCCAATACCGGCCGGTCGGCCGCCGCGCTGGCGGCGCTAAAACGTGCTTCGCTCTCAACCGATTACACCCTGCCTCCGTTGACCTTCAACAACATCCGCGAGCTTGCCAGCCGTCCCCCAGCCAAACATCAGCCGAATTTGGCGCGCCTCTATTTGGAGGGCCTCCGGCGCATCAATAATCTCACCAATGGCCAGCTTTTTGCCTCCAATCTGCCGCGCTTGGAAACCATCCGCCAGGGGCGCATCGGCGATTGCTTTTGTCTGGCCCCAATCGGCGCCATGGTTCATCGCGACCCGCGCGAGGTTGCCTCCATGTTTTCCATGGCTGGAAACTACCATTGCGTCGTCAGGATCGGCGCCGAGTCCGTTGTCGTCGCGTTGCCCACCGACGCGGAGCGGGCCATGGGCAAGCTGGCGAACAACGGTCAAGATGGCCTTTGGGTGAATCTCTACGAGGAAGCGATGGGCCAATTGCACAACAGCCTGAAATTGCCCGATCAGCAATCCTACTCGCCCATTGAGGCAATTGTCTGTGGGGGTTCCGCGGGAAAGATCATTTCCTTGCTTACCGGCCATAAAGTCAGCGGCTTCTCGCTGGAGTTCGGCAAAAATCCCGCCGCTTCGCCTGCGTTGCTCGATACCAAATTGGCTGCGTTGCGCAGAAAACTGGCCGATGCCACCGGGCAAAAGCGTTTGATGACTTGCTCGACGGAAAGGCCGGCGACTCCGGGTCTCACGTCGCGTCACATTTACGCGTTGTTGGCGTATGATCCTGTAAACGACACCATCGACTTGTGGAACCCGCACGGCAACGAGTTCAATCCCAAAGGCCCGTCCGGCCTGTCCAACGGTTACCCGACCCGGAACGGTCTGTTCACCATTCCCGTGCCCGAGTTCGTGCAACTATTCTCTGGCATGGCCTTCGAGGACACGGAACTGGCGGCACGCTAGACAAAGGTCAGGTGTCGTGCCACAGCTTTGTTCATTTTTCTTTTGACCCCTTCGACGTTGTTGTTCCAGGATTAGCCCCGAGATTTCCATGGCTCAATGACAATCAATCATCACGAACTCCGACCCTGGCTTCTTTGAAACTGCCCATGGACAATCCAACAATCATCAAACGAAAGGTTCCCATGAAAAAAAACGGAATGATTCTTGTCTTCAGTGTCATCGGTCTGCTAATCGCGACTGCCCGCGCCGTTGACATTGCCGGCCAATGGCACGCGGAGTTCGACACCCAGGTCGGCGCGCAAAAGTATCTGTTCACGTTTAAAACCGACGGCGACAAGCTGACCGGCAAGGCCGCTGTGGAGGTTGGCGGGGAGAAGCATGAGGCGGAGTTGACCGAGGGCAAAATCACGGGCGACACGGTGAGCTTTGTGGAAATGCTCAATTTCCAGGGCAACGAGATTCTTATTCGCTACAGCGGCAAAATCGGCACAAACGAAATTGACTTCACGCGCGAGGTGGGTGACATCGCCACGGAAAATTTCAAGGCCGCGCGGATCGCGCCGGCAGCCACGAATGCCTCTGCGCAAACGCAGGCCAACAATACCGCCGCCCGGGTGCCGCAGGAACCGCGCATCTCCCGCAGCCGGGAGATCGTGCTTGGCCCGGATGACAAACCTGCGTTCCCCGATCCGCCCGCCGGCTGCAACGCCATACGGGACAACATTCCCCACGGCAAGCTGGAGATGATTGAATACGATTCAAAGACCGTTGGCACGACGCGCAAGATGCAGGTTTACACGCCGCCCGGTTATACGACCGGCAAGAAGTATCCGGTGCTCTATCTGTTGCACGGCATCGGCGGTGACGAAACCGAATGGGAGCGGTTTGCGAAGCCGGACGTGCTGCTCGACAATCTGATCGCCGATGGCAAGGCCGTGCCGATGATCATCGTGATGCCCAATGGCCGGGCGCAAAAGAACGACCGTCCGGTAGGAGACATTTTTGCCGCCGCGCCCGCCTTTGCGAACTTCGAGCGCGATTTGTTGGATGACGTCATCCCCGCGATTCAATCGCGCTACCGCACCCATGCCAACCGGGAGAACCGCGCTTTGGCCGGACTTTCGATGGGCGGCGGACAATCATTGAACTTCGGTTTGACGCACCTGGATGCTTTCGCCTGGGTTGGCAGCTTTTCCGCCGCCCCAAACACCAGGCCGCCGGCGGAACTGGTGACGGACCCGGCGGCGGCGAAGAACCAGTTGAAGCTGCTTTGGATTTCGGCCGGCAACAAAGATGGCCTGATCAGCATCAGCCAGGGGATGCACGCCTATCTCAAGGAGAAGGGCGTGCCGCATATCTGGCACGTGGACGGCAACGGCCACGACGCGACGCATTGGCGGAACAGCTTGTATTACTTCGCCCAACTGATTTTCCGCTGAACATCATTTTGGCGAAGCCAGAAGAAGGGCCCAGCCCGCATAATCAAATCCTGACATCTTGTCCGCTGCCACTCCCATGCCCGTCCAGGCCGCCCATCCAAGTCCATGTCCGTCCCCGCAAGATGTGGGCTTGCCACGAAAAAGCGGACACAAAAGTTGTGTAAGTCATTAGTTAATTGTTTTGGGTTTCGAAGTCAATGGGGGAACGGTAGCCGAGCGAGCTGTGCAGGCGTCGGCGGTTGTAAAACAC
>JBKQUS010000210.1:0-20433 GCA_052325505.1 Limisphaerales bacterium | reverse complement strand
CGCACCCATCAAAAACGCCAGATTAACACATGGGTCTGGAAAATCGGCAACGGTTACAGTGTTGATGGTCAACGACTTAGCCGGTAACACGAAAAGTAACAGAGCGGGAACATTTTACTGATTCGTCTCGCGCATCATCAGAAGCTGTATAAATATAGCCGTCTGAAAAAGGAACGGCAAAAAACGGGAGGCAAAAACATGCAATTGCCGCGAAGAATCGGAAAAAACAGATGGCGAACTGGAAAAAGGGCTTGCCAACCAGCAGCGCGGGAGGAAAATCACGGAAACGGCCCACGCAGGTCGTGGGCGAATTATCAATTGCGAAATTCCCGACCGCGTTCCTGCAAATGGCTCGGCTGGAGCTTCGCCCTACCGAGGCGTTTGTGGTAGGGCGAGGCTCCTGCCGAGCCGGGGCGCTAAAGAATGAGATTTTTAACACGTCCTGAGGAGAAAAAAATATGTCAACCGAAGCCAAATGCCCGTTCAACCCCGGTGCCGCGGGCGGCACGTCAAACCGCGACTGGTGGCCGAACCAGTTGAAGCTCGAACTTCTGCGCCAGCATTCCTGCAAGTCCAATCCCATGGGCGGGGACTTCGACTACGCAAAAGAGTTCAAGAGCCTGGACCTCGCGGCGGTGAAGAAGGATCTCGCGGCGCTGATGACCGACTCGCAGGACTGGTGGCCGGCGGACTTCGGCCACTACGGCGGTCTGTTCATTCGCATGGCGTGGCACAGCGCCGGCACCTACCGCACCGGTGACGGCCGCGGCGGCGGCGGCAGGGGCCAGCAGCGTTTCGCCCCGCTCAACAGTTGGCCGGACAACGTCAGCCTGGACAAGGCGCGCCGGCTGCTCTGGCCGATCAAGCAGAAGTATGGCCGGAAGATTTCCTGGGCCGACCTGATAATCCTGACGGGGAACGTCGCGCTGGAAACGATGGGGTTCAAGACGTTCGGTTTCGGAGGCGGTCGCGAGGACGTGTGGGAGCCGGATCAGGACGTCTATTGGGGCAAAGAGACCACCTGGCTGGAGGACAAGCGCTATTCCGGCGACCGGAACCTCGAGAATCCGCTCGCCGCCGTGCAGATGGGGCTGATTTACGTCAACCCGGAAGGCCCGAACGGCAACCCCGATCCGATTGCTGCGGCGAGGGACATCCGCGAAACCTTCGCCCGCATGGCGATGAACGATGAGGAGACGGTGGCGCTCATTGCCGGCGGCCATACCTTCGGCAAAACCCACGGCGCCGGCCCGGCGTCCAATGTGGGGCCTGAGCCTGAGAAGGCCGGCCTCGAAGAGCAGGGCCTGGGCTGGAAGAACAGCTTCGGCACGGGCAAGGGCGGTGACACGATCACCAGCGGCCTGGAAGTCACCTGGACCCAGACGCCGACAAAGTGGAGCAACTACTTCTTCGAAAACCTGTTCGGCTACGAATGGGAACTGACGAAGAGCCCGGCTGGCGCACATCAATGGGTGGCGAAGGGAGCCGACGCGACGGTTCCGGACGCGCACGATCCGTCGAAGAAGCGCCTGCCGACCATGCTGACCACCGACCTCGCCCTGCGCTTCGACCCTGCCTACGAAAAAATCTCGCGGCGCTTCCTGGCGAACCCCGATCAATTGGCCACAGCGTTTGCCCGGGCCTGGTTCAAGCTAACACACCGCGACATGGGGCCGCGCGCGCGCTATCTCGGCCCGGAAGTCCCGGCGGAGGAACTCATCTGGCAGGACCCCATCCCCGCCGTCAATCATCCATCGATCAATACGCAGGACATCGCCTCTCTCAAGGCTGCAATTCTGGCCTCCGGCCTGTCCGTCCCGGAACTGGTTTCCACCGCTTGGGCTTCGGCGTCCACGTTTCGTGGATCCGACAAGCGGGGCGGCGCCAACGGCGCTCGCATCCGTCTGGCTCCGCAGAAGGATTGGGAAGTTAATCAACCCGCCCAGTTGGCCAGGGTGCTCAAAACCTTGGAAGGCATTCAGACCACTTTCAACAGCGCCCAATCTGACGGCAAGAAGGTTTCGCTGGCGGACCTGATCGTTCTGGCCGGTTGTGCGGGCATCGAGAAAGCTGCGAAGAATGCCCGTCGCAAGGTCACGGTTCCTTTCACCCCCGGACGCATGGATGCATCGCAGGAGCAGACCGACGCCGAGTCCTTCGCCGTGCTCGAACCCATCGCGGACGGCTTTCGCAATTACCTCAAAGGCAAATACACCATCTCGGCCGAGGAGTTGCTGATCGACAAGGCGCAATTACTGACCCTGACCGCGCCAGAAATGACCGTGCTGGTGGGAGGCCTGCGCGTCTTGCAGACCAACTTCGGAGGGGCGCAGCACGGCGTCTTCACCAAGCGACCCGAGGCGCTGACCAATGACTTCTTCGTCAACCTGCTCGATATGCGGACGGAGTGGAAGCCAGTCTCGAAAGACGCGGACGTCTTTGAAGGCCGCGACCGCAAAACGGGTGCACTCAAGTGGACCGGCACACGGGTTGATCTTGTCTTCGGTTCAAACTCCCAACTCCGCGCCCTGGCCGAAGTCTATGGAAGTTCCGACGCTCAGAAGAAGTTCGTCCAAGATTTTATCGCGGCCTGGAATAAGGTGATGAACCTTGATCGCTTCGACCTTGCGTGATCTCTCCTTTCAAGGAGTTGCGCTTTACCTGTTGAACCGCCTCATCTCACCGCTGGATCGGGCCACCGACCCGCCTCGTTTGCCAATCGTCGGCGTTCTTTATGGCCTTCTGCAAAACGTCTCGGTCCATTTCCCATCTCTCGTCTTGGTTAATCCAATTTAACCATTTTCGGACCAAAGCCCATTGCTGCTCCGTAAATAACTTCCACCGTTCCCGCCTCCGATCGCTCAGGTCTTTTTCGTTAATAGAATCAAGGGACTCCGCGATTTCAGGGTATTCTCCCAAAAGCTTTGCCTCGGCATCTTTCATTGATTCAGGCCAATGGACTCCAACGTCGGCCAACATGCTGACCAGCGAATCCACAAGCAGTCTCGTTTTCTCAACATCAACCTGCGACTGTTTAATGAAGGCAGGAAAAAAGTATTGAAACGCTCGAGGATTCAACCAAGACGCGACATCGAAGAATTCTTGCAGCAGTTCTGGTCCAATATCCTCCCACCTTTTACCCACTAGCTTTTCAGCCTCAATGCGATCAAAATCATACTCAGACGGCGATTCCTCTTCGGTGGTGCGAGCCAAATCCTTTGGGAATTCGCGTTGAAAAGCTTTATGAAGCTCTGTATCTGAAATCGCAATCATGATGCCATTTTATCTTGTCGGGTTCCCTACACAGCCTTTCTCCGTCTGCAATGCAATCGTGAAAATCTTAGTGAAAGGGTCAGTCCTAGGATATTGGTATGCATTAACGTTTTCAATTGTCGTCATCCCGGTAAATCGGCTGGCGCCGGTTGCCCCGGTTCAACACATGATAGACTATTCGATTCCGGGCTTTCTGGCCATGCCCGCATCTTAACCAATGACCCCGCTTTGTCCAACATTAGCGAGATTGTGAAGGGGTCAGTCCTAGAAAAATGACATTCTTGATTCCTCACGCGGTCCTTTCTTCCATGTTTAAAAGACGTTGTTTCAATTTTTCCAGTTTCCTTCCCGGTTTCCGGCTCATGCGACTCACCGCCTGGGTGACGCGCGTATAGTGCCCCATCGCCAGCGTTTGTCCAACCCAGCGTAGCGACACGGTCGTCCGCTGCCGCAGCCACCACGCCAGCGCGGTTTTCTCCGGTGCGCCTTTGGGCAAGTCCTGCAAATCGGATGGTTTCAGTGCCAGCGCCGCCAGGCCCCCGGCCAGAAGATTTCGCGCCGCCGTTTCGCCATGGGCCCGCCGCGCTCCGCCGCTGTGCGATTCGCGCTTCTTGCCAGCGACCACAGCCCCCAGCTTTTCCTTCAATTGCTCAACAAAACCCTCCCCACCCACATACCAGCCCCGGCGCAAGTCCCGCCATCGTTCCTCCAGTTCCCGGCGTCCGGCCTTGAGGCCCAATTCCAAGACGCGGCTTTCCATGTAAGCCTCGTAGCCACGGCGGTTTTTCTCCGTCAATCTTACCCCCTCCAACACCCGCTCGCGCCGCAGCCAGGGCGGCCCCTGCCCCGCAGCTTTCAAATACCAGGGATAACTGCTCCAGCGATAGCGCCGCAAGGCTTCTTCACCCGGGCGAATGAGACCCGCCCGCGCCGGATTCAAATGGATATAGGTCCCCACCACCTCGAAATAACCGGGAGACCGGCCGTCGATGACCACCGCCTTGTAGCGGCCCTGGAACAAATGCCCAAACACCTTGTGCCGGGAGTTGTGGCGCTGGGTGTAGGTGCCCTGCAACCACTTCATGCCCGCCACCAGATTGCCTTCCGGCGTTTCCACCAGCAGATGATAATGGTTGCCCATGAGGACATAGGCATGAATCCACCAGCCGGTTTTCGCGCACGCTTCCCCCAGGGTTTCCACAAACCGCCGGCGATCCTGGTCATCGCGAAAGATGGGCTGCCCCTGGTTGCCGCGGGCCATGACGTGGTACACCGCGCCGACATATTCAATGCGAAGAGGACGAGCCATAAATCACCTCCAAAATGACAGGCCAAACAATGCCCGTCAAGCTCATTGTGTCATTTTTCTAGGACTGACCCCTTAGCCGTAGCCGTGGAGGCTACAGAAATGGAGGCTACAGAAACGAATCCGCTAATCGGGCGACGCCTTGCAGGGTACGGGCGGCCAGCGGACGGCGGCGCCATTCTTCTGCGGTGAGCAGGGCGCTGTGCGCAAAGTACCCTTCCTGTATGCGGCGCAGTTCGGCCACGACTTTGGCATCGTAAAACAACATGCCGATCTCGGCATTCAACGCGAAGGAGCGGATGTCGATGTTCGCCGAGCCGATGTGCGCGACGTCGCTGTCAATAGTCAGATATTTGGCGTGCAAGAAGCGTGGTTGATAGAGGTGGATGCTCACGCCGGCCTCCAGCAGTTCGTCGTAAAAGGAACGCTGGGCCAGTTGGGTGAGGGTCTGATTGGCATGGCTGGATACGACCAGATGCATGGCCACGCCGCGCCGGGCGACTGACCGCAGCGCCTCAAGGAACGGCTCGTCCGGCACGAAATAGGGCGTCGTCAACACCACCCGCTCGCGCGCGGCATAGAGCAGTGTAATCATCAACTCCTGCCCATTTTCCCTGCGGTAACCCGGTCCGCTCGGGACGATTTGCGCGATGGCATCGCCCGTCTGGCACGGCTCCGGAAAAATCTCCGGCTCATCCAACAATGTGTTCGTTTCCAAAAAGCGGTCGGCCAAAAAGACACCCTGCAATTCCCAGGCCGCCGGCCCGGCCACGCGCACCACCATCTCCTCGTTGGGGAAGCCGGCCACGAATTGGCCGTCGGTGATGTTTTGCGATCCGGTGTAGCCGATCCGGCCGTCGATCACGGCGATTTTCCTGTGATTGCGCAGATCGAACCGCGCCGCATTCCGCCGGAAAAGCCCCACCGGCATCAGCGGCGTCACCTCGATGCCCTGGCTGCGCATCCGCGGGGCCAGCTTGCGCAAGGCGCGCTTGGAGCCGACGTCATCCAGCAGGACGCGGCATTTCACGCCCCGTCCGGTCGCGCGCGCCAGTGCATCCGCAACGCGCCGGCCCGTGGCGTCGTTTTCGTAGATGTAATACAACAAATGGACGTGCGTCCGCGCCGCGTCGAT
The DNA here is from genome assembly GCA_052325505.1 of Limisphaerales bacterium. GTDB lineage: Bacteria > Verrucomicrobiota > Verrucomicrobiia > Limisphaerales > Palsa-1400 > DASRLE01. Next base: position 14,719 of record JBKQUS010000210.1, on the reverse strand, counting down.
ATCCGAAATCAGCCGGTCGAGAGAGGCGGCGTAATCCGTCAGCAACTCGACTTGGTTGCCGCCGACCGGTTCAAAATCCCCCAGCCGTGTGGCCAGGTTGGCGAGATGAGTCGCGTTCGGCGGCAGACTGGGCCGTGGGCCGCGCCGGGAAAGCATCTGCTCCTGAACGATGCGGATTTTTTCCGAGGCGCGTTCCTGGCGCTCCAACCGGTATTTCGGCAGATAAATCCGGCCCACCAATCCGTAAAAGAGCAGACCGGGCCAGGGCAGAAGAAAAATCAGCAGCAGCCAGGTGCGCGAAGCGGCCGCGTTGCGCTGGCGCGGCACATAGACCAGCATCACGAGCCGGATGATCCATTCGCTGATCAGGTAAATGAGACTCCAATGGATCAAGCGTCAATTCAATGTTGCCGCGGGCCGACCCGCGTGATTTTGCCGTTCACGTCGGAGACCAGCACTTCGTTCGGGTCGTCCAGAGGCACAACGGTGTTCAAGGCGGCCGCGCCGAGTTGATGTTCCCAAAGCAAAGTGCCGCTCCGGGGATCGATGGCCAGCAGGAGGCCGTTCCAGATCCCATGGTAAAGCACTCCTTCCTTTTCAACCAGCATGGCGGAATTGATGTCGTCACCCAACGGGGCGTCCAATTCCCACAGCTTCGCGGCATGGTCCGCAGCGGTGGCAAAGGCAAGAATCGCTCCGTTGGTCATAGTCCGCGCGTAAAAGCGGGAACCGTCCCCGGCCACTCCGATGGACGGGCCAAGCTGCCAGGCATCAGTGCGCCAAATCTCCTTGCCCTCCGCCAGGTCCAGTGCCGCCAAATGCCGGTCCGGCCCGACGACGAACAATTTCGAACTCGACCCGCCGGGCCAAACGGCGACCGGCGGTTGCATCCCGCCCGAATCACCCTTGGCCTTCCAACTCCAGAGCAACAGGCCGGTGGCCTCATCCAAGGCGTAGAGAAGCCCGTCCCCGGCGCCGAAGATGACTTTGCCATTGCAGACCAGCGGGCGCGTTTCGATGGGACCGCCGGTGCCAGTGAATTCCCAAACCAGCTTTCCATCCTCGAGACCGAGCGCGCGAAGCCTGCCGTCGCTCGTGCCGAAATAGACCATGTTATTTGTGACACAGGGCGGGGCCGCGGGGGATTTTTCGGCCGCAAACTGCCACAGCTTTTTGCCGTTGGACGCCTTGAGCGCGCAAAGGCTGCCATCGGTCGAGGCGAACACGACGCGGCTTCCGTCCGCCGCCGGCGTGGAACGGATCGGGCCGCCGGCGGTGAATCTCCATTCCGGCGCGCCGGTTTTCAAGGACAGCGCCCACATTTTCCCCGCGCCATCGCCCGCAAAGACCCGGCCGTCCGCGACCGCCGGGGCGGAAGCCATGGGCGACCGGGCATCAAACTGCCATTGTTCGCGGACGTTTGGATATTGCAAGTTGACTGAAAAATTGTGGCGCCGCAGGAAGCCGGCCGAGTCGGCGTCATCATGCCTTACCCCGGCAGCGCCGGTGCCGGCCCCACCGGAGCTGGGCAAAACAATGAGCAAGAGGACAAGGGACAGGAAGCGTCCGGGCTGTTTCATTCCGTCAATGTTCATGCCGCAGTGTCGGATTTGTCCCGCAAAGATTAAAGATTATTTTGCCGGCACGCACTGCCTTGCTGACACATGAGCGTTCAGTGGCTGGCGACGGCCGGTGAAACTCCACAGCCTCTACTTTGGGCCGCGCTGTGCAATGACCCTTTGCAATGCGGCTTGTTGCTCAGGGGTCGTGACGAAGGGGGCGAGTTGTGACGGATCTGTCGGCTGCGATCCGTTGTTCGCGGCGGCATAGGCTTTCATGGCTGGCATCAGAATGGTGCCTGGGTTGGACGCAATGTCCCAATCCTGAGAGCCGGCGCTTCCATAGCCGTTCGGCCCGATGGCATACCGGGTATCATAATTCGAGTCCACTGCGGCGATTTGTGTGATCACCGGATTGCCAACGCCGACACTTGGCACAGCGGACGCCGGCGCAACTTCCCATCGTTGCAAAATCGAATCATCCACCGGCGGATTAAAGTAGGGCTGCAATTGAGAGATGTCGGCCGGAAACTGTCCATTATTGGCTTGCGCGTATTGCTTCAACGCCGGTTGTAATGCTGTTCTATTGAACGTGCTTTCCGCAGCGTCTCGCAAGCCACTCAAGGCCCGGCGGTAATCCTCGTCCGTGTTCAGGTCACCTTTGGCAGCGTTGAGCCAATCCTGCTCAGTCAGAAATTGAAACTCAGGAATTTTGGCCCCGGGCGTTTGTTGCAGCCGTTCTTTGAGCTGGCTGACCCGGGCCAGCCACGATTTTGCCGCGGATGCGGTTGGATCACCATTGGATGAAGGCGTATTTTCCCGTAACCGCACCACTTCGCCGCGCAAGCGGACGACATCCGCGGCTTCCCGGCGCAGCTTTTCATTTTGCGCCTGCAATGCGGCTAATTGGCGATTGGCCTCATCGAGTTGCTGGCGCAACGCATCGCTTTGCCCGGCGGCTGGAGCCAGTTGCAGCTGCAGCGCCTGCATCTGTTCCTGGAGGGTGGCGGCGCGTTGCGCTTCGTAAATGCCCGTAGCCACGGCGGCAGCGAGCGTCACTCCAACGAGTGATTTCTGTAGAGTAGTCATGGCGAGTGTTTTTGTAACCGCAATGGTTCCAGCAAGGTGAGCGCCCGCCCCGCAAACGGCGGTACTGGTTAAAATCGCGGCCTGCAACCCGGCGGGCGCGGATTGGACGGCATTGGCGGAAATGATGGCGGCCAATCCGCCAACGCCAACGGCCCGTCCGCTCTTGGAAAAGAATTCCCGCAATTGGTCGAGTGCGCGGCTGACCCTCTTCTGCGCGGCGTCCTCCGAAGTTCCCAGCGCCCTCCCGACTTCGCGCAGGCTCTTGTCCTCGAAATAACGCAGGAGGATGGCGGTGCGATCCGGCGGGTCGAGCGCCTCCATGGCTTCATCCAGGAGAGGCTCGATTGCGGTCCATTCGGAGGAGCTTGAGTTCATGTGAGTTATGTCCACGGCGATTTGCTCGCGCCGCTGGCGGCGCGATTCCCGGCGCACCACGTCGATGGCGGTGCATCGCGTCACTTGGTAAAGCCACGCCGTCAAAATGGTTTGTGGTTCCAGCTTGCCGGCGCTGCGGGCCAGATCGGCAAAGACGGACTGCGCCACCTCTTCCGCCAGTTCCGGTGAGCGCACCTGGCGCAAGGCCGCCGAATAAACCAGCTTCAAATGGCGATCCAGCAGCGTGGCAAAGGCCTCCTGCCGGTTCTCCCGCGCGTATTGATCCAGCAACTCCAAATCGCTCATCATTTCCAAGCATATCGCCGCCGCCGCATGAAATCCGACAGGATTTGTTTGGAATTTAACTTTGAAGTTTATTCCCAACGCTCCTACCCTTGGCGCGATGTTCGAGGCTTCTGAATTGTTCGATCTTCGCCAAACACGGCATGCCGCGATTTTCGACGGCTGCCGTTATGCTTGGGAAGCTTTGCCGAAAATCGCCGCCTTTCTGGCCGCCAATCTGCGACCCGGTTTGCACAATAGTTGCGACGGGGAGGTTTTCATTGGCAAACAGGTATTCGTCGGCGAAGGCACGGTGTTGGAGGACGGCGCGATGATCAAGGGGCCGGCCATTATTGGCAGTAATTGCCGCATCCGCCACAACGCCTACATCCGCGAAAACGTCATCATCGGGGATGATTGCACGGTGGGAAATTCGACCGAGGTCAAGAATTCCCTGCTCTTCAACAACGCCCAGGCGCCGCATTTTAATTACGTGGGCGATTCCATTCTCGGCTGCAAGGCGCATCTGGGGGCGGGGGTGAAGATTTCCAATTTCACCCTGTTCGCCAGCACGGTGTCGGTGGAGATCGACGGCAAGCCGTTCGACACGGGATTACGCAAGTTCGGGGCGTTGCTGGGGGACGGTTGCGAAATCGGCTGCAACGCCGTCCTCAGCCCGGGCAGCATCATCGGGCGCGGCTCGCTCATTTACCCCAACGTCTCGTGGCGCGGCATTTTGCCGGAGCGAATGATTGTCAAAAACAGAGCCGTTCAGGAAGTCGTGGCGCGGCGGCGGCGCGACGACGAGCCGGAAACGGCGCGATGATTCGTTTGGTTGAAGACCCGCCCGCCGGAAAGCCCGCCGGCCTGATCGAACTGGTGGAAACCATATTTTCGCCGAAGGGCATCCTGTCCAAATCGCGCAACTTCGAATACCGCCCGCAGCAACAGAAGATGGCCGTGGCCGTGGCGCGGGCGCTGGAGGAGCAGGAGCATTTGATCGTCGAGGCCGGCACGGGGGTGGGCAAGAGCCTGGCCTACCTGATTCCGTCGATTCTTTTTGCCGTGGCCCACCACAAGAAGGCCGTCATTTCCACCCACACCATCAACTTGCAGGAGCAACTGATCGACAAGGACCTGCCCATGCTGGCCAAAATTCTGCCGGTGAAATTCAACTTCACCATGTTGAAGGGCCGGCAGAATTATCTATGCACGCGCCGCCTGGAAAAAGTCGCCCGGCAGGCCGGCCAGCTTTTCACCACGCCCGAAGCGGAGGAATTGCGGCGCATTTACGAATGGTCCAAGAAAACCGAGGACGGCAGCCTGTCGGATTTTGAGGTCGAGCCGGACCCGCGGGTCTGGCAACAGGTCTGTTCGGAACGCGGCCTGTGTTCGCCCAAGTCCTGCGGGCCTTCCTCCGATTTCGTGAAGGACGGCGGCCAGGCGTGTTTCTTTCAGAAGGCCCGCAGCCGGATTCTGGCGGCCGACGTGCTGGTGCTCAATCACACCCTGTTCTTTCTGCACCTGGGCGGGTTGGAGGAGGAAATGGAGGGCGGGATATTGTTCAAGAATGATTTTGTCGTTTTTGACGAGGCGCACACGCTGGAGAAGGTCGCGTCGCGCCACATTGGCTTGAGTGTTTCCAGCGCGCAATTGCGCTACGGCCTGCACCGCCTCTGGAATCCGCAAACCAGCAAAGGGCTGCTGGCCGTTTTGCGCCGCGGACGGGAGACACTGGTGGCCGACATGCTCAAGGAGGGGGAAAAGTTTTTCGCGGCGGTCGAGAAAGCCTGCGATGCCATCGCGTCCGAACGGGCCGGAGGCGGGGACACGACGCGACGCTGGAGTGAACTGCGCGTGCGCCGCGCCGACCTGGTGCCGGACAATATGACCCTGCCCCTGCAACGCGTGCGCGAGGAAGTCAGCGCCTTGATCAAAACAGTCAACGACAAGGACACGGCGCAGGAATTGACCGAGTGCAACCGGCGTCTGGCCGAATTGCGCGAACAGATGGCCGTTTTCCTCAGCCAAAGCGCGCCGGAACACGTCTATTGGGTGGAGCGGACGGGCAAGACGCAGCGCAACCTGGCCCTGAACGCCGCGCCCATCAATGTGGCGGATTATTTGCGGCAACGATTGTTCGGAGCGGACACGTCGGTCATCATGACCAGCGCGACACTGGCCGTCGCCGCGGAGGCGGGGGAATCGGGCCGCGCGAAGGCGTCGCCCCTGCTCTACTTCGCCCGGCAGGTGGGAGGCGAGAAGTCCGTTTTGCTGCAAGCCGGCTCGCCCTTTGATTACGAGCGGCAGATGAAGCTGTTTGTCGCGGGCAAGATGCCTGATCCGCGCGACGCGGAGTACCAGGAAAGCCTGATCCATTGGATCGAACATTTCATCCGCATGACGCACGGCAAAGCCTTCGTGCTCTTCACCAACTTCAAGCTGATGCTGGAAGTGAGCGCGCGCATGGAGGCGTTCTTCGACAAGCTGGGCCTGGAATGTTTCGTCCAAGGCACCGGCACGCCCCGCTCGCTCATGCTGCAAAAATTCAAGCAGGACGTCGATTCCGTGCTGTTTGGCACGGACAGCTTTTGGCAGGGGGTCGATGTTCCCGGCGAATCGTTGTCCAACGTCATCATCACGCGGCTGCCCTTCGCGGTGCCGGACCATCCGCTGGTCGAGGCGAAAATTGAAGCCATCGAGGCGCGCGGCGGCAATTCGTTCATGGAATATTCATTGCCGGAAGCGGTCCTGAAATTTCGTCAGGGCATCGGGCGTTTGATTCGCACCAAAACCGATCAGGGGATCATCGTGGTGCTGGACAACCGGATCCTGACCAAAAGATATGGCCGGACTTTTTTGGACTCCGCCCCCAAATGTCCGATGGAAGTGGTATGAGTCACTTCGCCAGGAGCGGCAGAAAGGCCAGCAAAATAAAGACCAGGCCAACCGCAAGAGGAATCCAGCTCAACGGCGTTACGCCATATTCCAGGACAGACTGCTCCGGTTTTCCGGGGTTGACGAACACGGTGACACTGCTGCCTGCCGGATAGCGGGAACTGATTGCTTCCGCGTCAGCACTTTGGCCGGATACGTAATTGCGGAGACGGCGCTGCGACGACTTGAATGACTGCCCGTTAAATCGATATTCATATACAATCACAGGAGTGAACGTTGTCTCACCGCTTCCGGCAGGCGCCGCATCAATCCTTGATGACACAATCGTTCCGGCAACCTTCGACCATTTCCGGGGCGCGAATTCCCGCCAAATCTGCCACGCCCCAAAACCCAGCGGCAGTAGGCCGAACGGCAATCCAATCAAGAGTGGATAGGAGTTCACCCCTTGGGAGCCAAAAGTCATCTTATTCGTCGCTTCTTACGAGCAGGACGATGCCCGCGGCTTCAATTAAAACTGCCCAGAGCCAATGGGCCTCCATGAACTCACGAAAGAGTTCCGGATTGTTCTTTTTAAGGACGTGTATGCGGAATTGATAGGCATGGTTATGGCCTCTTTCCATAATGGCGCGTTTCGAAAATGGCAGATACATTGCCGGTCTGATCGTGTCTCCGCGAAATTCCTGATAACCCGCGCTCCCCAGCAAATAAAGGCCGAGAACGATGAGAACGTATGAAAAGGCGCACTTATATCTCTTCCATGGGCGCCAGAGGACGAGCCATATGATCAAAAGAAAAAAGAAAAGGATGCCCAAATAAATCTCTGTGTTCGTCCAGGTTCTCATGTGTCGAATCGGCTGACTTTGATCATACGACCGCTGGTTCGTTTATTGAAACATTATCTCCGCCCTGCTGAAAACCAAAAAAACAGCCCGCTTTTACAAGCGGGCTGTTCACACTCGTTTGGATGCGAGCCTATTTCTTTTTGACTGTCGCTTTCGCCTTTTTCTCTTCAATGGCGGCCTGCGCGGCGGCCAGGCGCGCGATGGGAACGCGGAAGGGCGAGCAACTGACGTAGTTCAATCCGATGCGATGGCAGAACTTCACGCTGGAAGGTTCGCCGCCGTGTTCGCCGCAGATGCCGAGCTTGATGTCGGGCCGGGTCTTGCGGCCCAGGGCAACGGCCATTTCCATCAGCTTGCCCACGCCGATCTGGTCAATCGTCGCAAAGGGATTTTGCTTGATGATTTCCGCTTCCGCATAAGGTTGCAGGAACGGCCCGGAATCGTCGCGGCTCATGCCCAAAGTGGTCTGGGTCAGGTCGTTGGTGCCGAAGCTGAAGAACTCCGCGTCCTTGGCGATCTCGTCGGCCACCAAAGCGCCGCGCGGCACTTCGATCATCGTGCCGACCATGTACTTGACCTTGGTCTTCTGCTCCTCCTGCACCTGTTGGGCGACGCGATGGACCACGGCCAACTGGTTCTGCAACTCCTTCGGAAAACCGACGAGCACGATCATGATCTCCGGCTTGACGGGGATGCCTTCCTTCTGCACCAAGGCGGCGGCTTCGATGATGGCCCGGATTTGCATCTCGGTGATTTCCGGATGGACGATGCCCAGGCGGCAGCCGCGCAAACCGAGCATGGGGTTGAATTCGTGCAATTCCTTCACGCGCCGCTGAATCTTCTCCACCGGCACACCCATCTTGGCGGCGAGGTCTTTCTGCGCCTCCAACTCGTGGGGCAGAAATTCGTGAAGGGGTGGGTCGAGTGTCCGGATGGTCGCCGGCAAGCCCTTCAATTCCCGGAAAATACCCGCGAAATCGTCGCGCTGGTACGGCAACAGCTTGGCCAGGGCTTTTTTGCGGTCGTCAAGGTTGTCCGCCAGGATCATTTCGCGCATGGCGTCGATGCGATTTCCCTCGAAGAACATGTGTTCGGTGCGGCACAGGCCGATGCCAACCGCGCCGAAGCTGATGGCGTTGGCCACCTGGTCGGGCGAATCGGCGTTGGTGCGGACGTTCATGCGCGTGGCCTTGTCGCACCACTTCATCAATTGAGCGTAATATTGGTAGGTGCGGCTTTCCTTGGAGTCCAACGTCTTTGCGATGAGCACCTGGATGATTTCCGACGGCGCGGTTTTGAGTTCGCCCGGATAGACTTCGCCCACTGTGCCGTCGATGGAAAGGAAATCCCCTTCCTTGAGAGTCATGCTGCCAACGCTCATTTGCTTGGCTTGATAATCCACCTGCAACGCGCTAGCGCCGCAAACGCAGACCTTCCCCATCTGGCGCGCGACCAATGCGGCGTGCGAACTGACTCCGCCGCGGGCCGTAAGAATGCCCTCGGCCGCGATCATTCCGCGCAGGTCTTCCGGCGAGGTTTCGACGCGGACGAGCAGCACCTTCTCGCCGCGGTGCTCGGCTTCAGCGGCCCGGTCGGCATTGAAATAAATCCGGCCAGTGGCCGCGCCGGGTCCGGCGGGCAAACCCCTGGCGATGCACTTGGCGGCTTTGACGGCGGCCCGGTCGAAAACCGGCGCCAGCACCTGGTCCAACTGCTCGGCCGGCACCCGTTGCACGGCCTCTTCCCAAGTGATCAAGCCTTCCTTCTCCATTTCGACCGCGAACCGGACCGCAGCCAACCCGGTGCGCTTGCCGTTGCGCGTCTGGAGCATGAAAACCTTGCCGTCTTCGATGGTGAACTCAAAATCCTGCACGTCGCGGAAATGGCTTTCCAGGGTCTGGCGGACCCGTTCCAATTCGGCCGCGGCTTCGGGCATGATTTTGGCCAATTCGGACACCGGCTTGGGCGTCCGAACGCCGGCCACCACGTCTTCGCCCTGGGCGTTGATGAGGAATTCGCCGTAGAACACTTTTTCGCCGCTGGCCGGGTCGCGTGTGAACGCCACGCCGGAGCCGGAGCGGTCGCCCGTATTGCCAAAGACCATGGACTGGACGTTGACGGCCGTCCCCCATTCGGTGGGGATATTATATTTGCGGCGATAAACGATGGCGCGATCATTCATCCAGGAACCAAAGACAGCGCCGATGGCGCCTTTGAGTTGCTCCCACGGATCGGTCGGAAACTCCTGGCCAGTCCGTTCCTTGACGAGCGCCTTGAAACGATTGACCAGCTCTTTGAGACCCTTGACATCAATCTTCGTGTCTTCGACGTGCTGTTTGCCGGGGAAAAGTTCACCTTTGAGCTTCTCGATCACCACTTCAAAAGGCTCGTGGTCTTCGTTCGGGCTTTTCTGCACGCCCATGACCACGTCGCCATACATCTGGATGAAGCGGCGGTAACAATCCCAGGCAAAACGGGGATTGCCGCTGGCCTTTTCCAACGCCAGCACGGTCTGGTCGTTGAGGCCCAGGTTCAAAATCGTGTCCATCATGCCGGGCATCGAATCGCGCGCGCCGGAGCGGACCGCTACCAGCAACGGCTTCTCCACGTCGCCAAAGCGCTTGCCCAGGATTTTCTCGGTGTTGGCGATGGCGCTCTTGACCGCCGGCCACAATTCCTTTGGATAACTTTTCTTGTGGGCGTAATAATAGGTGCAGACCTCGGTGGTGATGGTGAAGCCGGGGGGGACGGGCAGGCCGATGCGGGTCATTTCGGCCAGGTTCGCGCCTTTGCCGCCCAGCAAAGGTTTCATGCCGCCATTGCCGTCGGCTTTCTTGTTACCGAACAGATAAACGTATTTTTGGGACTTTGATGATGTTGTTGCCATAAAATTGATCCTTGTAGTCTCGCGGGTTTGGCGAGTCCTAAGCCTTGAACTCTAACAAACACCGGGAGACAGTCAATGGCCGTTTGTTGTGAATAATTGGCTAAAAATTGGCATTTTAACCATGCGAAAGACGCTGCCCGCTCTCCGCCGGGCGCATCTGGAAGCTGTTCTTATCGCGGCAAACTCCAGTGCGGCCAGAGGCTCAGTTGTTCACGACCCGCTGCCGGTGTTTCCTCCCTCTCCTGGAGGAGAGGGCCGGGGTGAGGACGAGCGTTCCTCTAACTTTTCTGCAACATCACAACGTTTAGAACTAAGAGCAGTGCCAAGACGCGCCCCACTCCGCCGCGCACTCCTTCGCTTTGCGTGGGCCTTGCTCATCCTGACCGCCTGCCGCAAGGAATCCACCCCCCCGCCGGCGCCGGAACGCACTTTCGTGGTCAACGGCCTGGTCAGGGAATTGGAACCGGACGGCAAAACGGTCGTCATCCGGCACGAAGCCATCTCCAACTACATGGCCGCCATGACCATGCCCTTCGAAGTCCGCGACCCAGGGGAGTTGCGCGGATTGAAGCCCGGCGACGCCATTTCCTTCCGCCTCGTCGTCACCAGCAACGAGGGCTGGATCGAGGGCATCACGCAACGTCCAAAACCAATGGGACCGTTGCCCCCGTCGCCTGGGGTGCAAATCTCCCGAGCCGTCGAGCCGTTGGACGAAGGGGATTTGCTGCCCGATTACCATTTCACCAACGAGCTGGGGCAGGCCGTCAGCCTGGCCCAGTACAAAGGCGGCGTGCTCGCCTTCACCTTCTTCTTCACAAGCTGTCCCTTCCCGAACTTTTGCCCGCGCCTGACCTCCAATTTCAGCGAAGCCGCCGCGCAACTCGGTCAAATGCCGGGCGCACCGGCCCGGTGGCATTTGCTTTCCATTACATTCGATCCCACCAACGACACCCCGCCGCGGCTCCTGGCCTATGCCAAAAACGCGCACTACGACCCTGCCCACTGGAGTTTCCTGACAGGCGACATCGTCCAGATCAGCGAATTGGCCGATCAATTTGGCGAGAATTTTTGGACCGAAGGCGGCAGCATCAGCCACAACCTTCGCACCGTCGTCGTCGATGCGCGCGGCCGGGTGCGGAAGATATACACGGGCAACAAATGGACCAGCGCCGATCTCGTCCGTGAAATGCTCAAGGCAGAGTAAAAAGTACTGCCCTCTGCGTTGCACGGATTTTGGCTTTTTTGGCATTTTTAAATTATTTCCTCTATTCGGTTGACAGTCCACCCAATTCCCCCCCCGTTTGGAGCAACCACGAAGTGAAAGAAGGAAACGAAGGCAGGCCATGCGATTAGATTCTAAGCGTGAAAATGTCGTCAAATTATCTCTCAGATGTTCAGGGGCTCGCGGGGCTCGCCCCGCCCGGGAGGGCGGAGCGCCGCGACGCCCAAATTTCAAATATCTTTGGCTAGGATTAAGATTAGGATCAGGATTACGATGGGATTCCTCCCCCACAGCAGCCAGCCACATGGAAGTAAAATCACTTTGAGTAGTATGACCGGCTCAACCGCTGGTTGTTTTGTAAGGCATTCGTGTATAGAGCTTTGCATACAATTTGGCCGCCAGGGCACTGGTTTGATTCGAGGTTAACTAAGCTAATCATGGTTTGACTCCCGGTCGGATTATTCACCACGGATGAACACGGATAAACACGGATTTGACTGCGACTGGCCGCGATGCCGTGTAAAGATCGCTGCGACTTGGTGCGATTTGGTGCGACCCGCTTTGATGGGGGTTTGACGCGCCTTCGCCGAAACGGCCACGGCGCGGCAAGCCCGCCGCCGCCAGACGATGGCGTGACAAGCAAGGCATCACGGTTGCCACAGGCCCGAAAGCTTTCAGGGCGAAGGCGGGGCTTCCTAATTCATCCTTCATCCTTCATCATTCCCACTTTCTTTGACTACTTATATGCTTTAAATATTCAATAGTCAAACGATATTTTACTTATTAATTATTTTTGTATAAAGGGCCGATTTTGGCGAAAAACGGCTTAAGACATTGCGCGACAAGGGCTTGAGCAAAAACGGTCAAGCTCGCCCTTTGCGATGCCTTATAATCGAAATGCTTGAGCATGGTCCGAGTTTAAGAAAACCATCCTTAAACGTGACCTGAATATGGCCATCCCACCAACGCCTTGCGCATCGCGTGGCCACGTGGTGCAGGCACCACGGACCAGAGCGAGCGCGTTGAACTTTCTCGACAAGACGTTCCGGTAACTGGGTGCAAAGCAGCTTCGCATTGGGGCATATCTTGAGGATCGCGGCCAGAACATCTTCTCGTGGAAGGTCAAAATGAGTGCGATGGATGGAAAAGATGACATAATCTGGAGTAACCAGAGTTGAAATTTGTTCTGCGAACATTCCTGGCGCCGCTGCGCCGGGAGCGCCTCCGTGGTGAGGAAAAACCAAAACTTGTGCTACTGGAGTCATTCTTTCTTTCCAAGCAGCGACTCCAAGGTTTCGCTCTCAGCCTGAATGAGGCAAAGAGGTTTGTTTGTCTGATGCGCGAACGCGGCGGCGGTCGTGCCTACGGTGCCAAGTGTATGGTATAGTTGCCCCCCGTCCTGCAGCAGCTCAATTTCGGCCGTTTGTGCCGCTTCGAGCTTTTGGAAGGCGTGTTCTACTTTTGCTCTCGTCGTGGGCGATAATTGCTCAACGGCCTTGCGGACTTCGAATTGCGCTTCACTCTTCGTCTCCGCGACTTCTTTGCGTTGACTCCGTTTGCGCTGCTCCCTTGCCCTGAGCCGTTCTCTTGCCATCCAATCGAGAGCATCACTGGCAAACTGAATCAGTTCGCGGAACGGCTCGTTATCTACAAATCCAAGACGATCTGTCTTTTGTTGCAGAAGTGATCTCGGATCCTCTTCGGCTGATGGCGTGCTCTTCAATGACCAACTCGACTTGCTCAACTAGTTCTGCTTTGTCGAAATGGTTCCAGTCGAGGACAACGCGATATTCTTTGTCTGGTTTTTCCTTTGGCCGGGTTACGAGCACCGCCTTCGAACCCAAGCGCAGAGCAGCGAGCCGCCCTAACCCTTTTGCAACGCGTAAAAACTCAGGAAAGATTTCGCAGCCAATAAGCAGCGGCTCCCATGCGTCAATAGTTCGTTTCAGATCTGGGAACACGGGCAAATCGTTTGCCCATCGTAGAAGTAAATCTCCGGCTCCGCATGTTGGATCATAAACAGGATGGCGGAGTACATCGATCTGCTTTGTCACTGGCCAAATGGCCTGGTCAGCGAGCCGCTGGCTCGTGAAGTAGGCTCCATTCCTCCATATAGTTTTTGAATTCCCAATACGATGTAGAATTTCGGATGCCTCCCCGTTGAGAGAGTTTTCCACGGGGCTTGCATGATCTTGAATCCTGTTGCCCCACTCGATTTCATCGAGCAGCACATCAAGTTTTTCGACGTATTTTCGAAAGGCCTTCATGTCAGCGGCGAACCGGCCGAACTATGTCATAGATAGTTCCTGCCGTCCATCTTCGTTTGGAGCCTTGATATTCCTTGCCCACCTTTGATGTAAAAATGGCTCCCCATTCCCGCCGTGCCCGACATCATCCCGGCACATGGTTCCGCACTTTGGCAGCGTGATTCGTAGGGCAATTGCATTTCCAGAAGTTCTATCACAGAGAGGTTTTCAAGGCGAGAGAGGATTTCCGGACTAAAACCCTGCCAGAGGATTTTTTTGACCCGCGAAATACGCTGTCCACGCGAACAGTATTCATTCCGCCGTCCCGGCCAGGCCGTTGGAACTGGTCTTTGTTCAGCCCGCCACCGCGTCCCGCCATAGTCCGGCGACGGCGGAAGCCCGGCCACGCTGCTTTTCCATTTCTTAGCCGTATCCATTCAATAAGGCAGGCGGATTTCAACGCAAGGACGCCATGGCGCAACGACGCAAAGAAGATGGAGCCCATGTGGATCCAGGTCACCAAATGGTGAACTGCGGGTCACGAGCCAATTCCCTTTCCTGACCTTGCGCCTTCGCGTCTTTGCGCCTTTGCGTTGGATTCTTACTGCATGGTTACGGCTTAGAGCGCTTTCTGGCCACCCCATTATCCATTGTCCTTCAATCTGCCGTCCGAAAGGCTTTCCCATGTTTCGCGTGGTTCGCATATTTCGTGGTTCAAAAATCTGAACAATGTATTGGCCGTCTTGGCCCCCCTTCGTTTTCTTCTTCTTCGTGGTTCAAAAGCCTGAAAAGATGCCTGTCCAGTTCTTTGTGGTCTCTGTGCTCTCTGTGGTTGAGCCCACTTCCGGAGTTCGCGTGGTTGGCGTATTCCGTGGTTCAAAAGCCTCAAAGATGTATTGCCCAGGGCTTCCGCCGTCGCTCCGCCAAGCGGAGCTGGTTTTTCAGAACTTCAGCCTTCAACCTTCAGACTTCAGTCTTCCTGCCGCTCAGGCGGCAGTTTGTGACGGCTCTGTGCCGGGTTGTGACGGCATTTGTGACGGGTTTACCCATGCTTAAGTCCTTGATTTACAACAAGTGTGACGTGTGACGGCTCCAGACCCCTGGACGCCTCGACCCCTGCCGGATGGGTGTCATCCTGCTCCTCATCCTAATCTTAATCATAATCGGTTCGGGACATCCCCAACCCAGGTAATTCAGGGTGATTCAGGCCGTTTCAAACCGATTCAGACCAAAAAAAAGAAAAAAAGAACCATGAAATCCGAAAAATGTGAAAAATCGATTTTTGCTCTTTTTCGATGCGAACCTGCTGTCAGCCAACC
>JBKQUS010000209.1:0-9653 GCA_052325505.1 Limisphaerales bacterium | reverse complement strand
TGAACGGCTGGCTTATTCCATCGAGGAAGCCGCAGCCATGCTTGGCGTCCACTATTTCAGCGTTTACCGGCTGATTCAGCGCGGAAAGTTGAAGCCATGCCGTGCCTTGCGCGGCAAGCTGCTGGTGCCTCGCTCCGAATTGCTCAAACTGTTGAAGTGCGAATGAGGATCGCCCGCCTATGACGGCGCGGGCCAAGGAATACTTGACAAGAGAGTATTCGGGGCCGAGAACATGAACCGACTGGCGAATGATTTCACGCGCCGATTCACAAAAGCACAGTCGGAACCCGTATTTGACAGCGGCATAAAAAGCCACTTAATCTTCCTTTTGACAGCCATTCCGGTGTCACCCACCCAATGAAAACTTGCACCCGACTTGTAACCCGGTTTCAAAATTTGGGATTTTATGAGCGTACATGGGTTCAGGCGGTAGTTTGATGTAACTTATTTAAAATAAGCAGCTTGCAATGAAAATAAACGCCGGAAAAAGATGGCTAAAACTGGCTAAAATCGCCATTTTTATTGTGTGAAGGTAATGCTCTACCGCTGAGCTAAGCGCGCAAAAACCAGCGCTTCAACCACCTTGAAGCGCCAGACGATAATATGCCCTCGTCAAAATACGGGGCAAGCAATTTTCGTTGGCTGGACTTTTGCCTTTTGCCCCCGGCGTTGAGCCTGGGATTGACTGTGAGACGGGGACAGGACAAGCTTCGGGAAGTGCGTTTGTCGATGAAACAAACCAGCCCCGGGCAAATGAAGTTGGCGCTTCGTTTGCGTCCGTTTGCTTTCGGGCTGCTGCTGGCGGGCGCGTGGCTGCCGGCGCGGGTGGCCGCCGCCGCAGATCAACCTGCGGATACCAACAAGCCCCCTGTCTGGAGGGACGCGACACGGCCGGTGGAGGTGCGTGTGCGCGATTTGGTGGGGCGCATGACTTTGGAGGAAAAGGCGCTGCAGCTTTGCAATGAGGCGCCGTCCATCCCGCGTCTCGGGCTGCCCGCCTACAACTATTGGAATGAATGCCTGCATGGCGTCGCGCGCAACGGCATCGCCACGGTTTTCCCACAGGCCATCGGCATGGCGGCGAGTTTTGATCCGCACTTGTTGCACACGGTGGCCGATGCGATTGCCACGGAGGCGCGGGCCAAAAACCGCGAATACACCGAGGCGCACGACGGCGACAGCACGCTTTACACGGGGCTGTCGTTTTGGACGCCGAACATCAATATTTTCCGCGACCCGCGCTGGGGCCGCGGGCAGGAGACCTACGGGGAAGACCCGTTTTTGACGGGGCGCATGGCGGTGGCGTTTATCCAGGGTTTGCAGGGTGACGATCCCAAGTACTACAAGGTGGTGGCTTGCGCCAAACATTTCGCGGTCCATAGCGGACCGGAAGTGGAGCGGCATACCATCGACTCGGAACCGCCGGAGCGGGATTTTTATGAGATCTATCTGCCTCAGTTCGAAGCGGCGGTGCGGGAGGGCCGCGTGGGCGCGGTGATGGGCGCTTACAACCGGCTTTTCGGCACGCCGTGTTGCGCCAGCCCACTCTTGTTGAGCAATTTGTTGCGCGGGCAATGGGGGTTCAAGGGTCACGTCGTGTCGGACTGCGACGCCATTTACGATCTGTTTATGGGGCACAATTGGTCGCCGACGCTGGAAGCGGCCGTGGCCAGCGCCATCAAGGCGGGATGCGATCTATGTTGCGGAATGCAGTATCGCGCGGTGACGGACGCAGTGCAGGACGGACTGCTGAAGGAGCAGGAAGTCGATACCGCACTGGGACGCTTGCTCGAGGCGCGCTTCCGTCTTGGCATGTTTGATCCGCCCGCCCTCGTGCCGTACGCCAGAATAACAACAAACCAATACGACACGCCGGAACACGACGCCCTGGCCTTGCAAATGGCGCGCGAGTCCATTGTGCTATTGAAGAACGACGGGTTGCTGCCGCTGGACCGCGCCAAGATTCACAAGATTGGGGTGCTGGGCATCAACGCCAACTATGTGGGGACGCTGCTGGGCAATTACGAGGGCGAGCCATCGCATCCGGTGACGTTTGCGCGGGGCATCCTGAATTTCCTCGGCACGAACACGCAGGTGTATTACGAGCCGGGCTGCCCGCTCGCGCTACGGGTGGGCGACACCAACCAAGCCATGTATGACGAAGCCCGCGCCAAGGCGTTGGATCTGGCGCAAAAGGTCGATGCCATTGTCTATTTTGGCGGCATTTGCGCGGACCTGGAACGGGAGTACATGGGAGTGCCGTTCGAGGGATTCTTCTACGGGGACCGGACGCGCATTGAATTGCCTCCGGTGCAAACAGAGTTCCTGAAAGCGTTGCGCGCCACGGGCAAACCGCTGGTCTTTGTCAATTGCAGCGGAAGCGCGATCGCCATGCCGTGGGAAGCGGAGAACCTGCCGGCTATCGTGCAGGCTTGGTATCCGGGCCAGGAAGGCGGACGCGCGCTGGCGGAAGCTTTGTTTGGGGACGTCAATCCGGCGGGGCGGCTGCCGGTCACCTTTTACCGTTCCACGGCGGACCTGCCTTTGTTTACCGATTACGCCATGGCCAACCGCACTTATCGCTATTTCAAAGGCAAACCCTTGTTCGCCTTCGGCCACGGCCTGAGCTACACGCAATTCAAATATGGCCCCGCCCAACTGGACCGGACGCAAGCTGGCATGGATGACACCGTCCATGTGAAATTGGACGTGACGAACACCGGCGTGCGCGATGGCGATGAAGTGGTGCAGGTGTATTTCCGGCATGTCAAGTCGGTTGTCCCGCAGCCTCTGGAGGCGCTGTGCGGGTTCCAGCGCGTGCCGGTGCCTCATCAAAAGTCGGCGCATGTCGATATTGCGGTGCCGGTCACGGGACTTCGATATTGGGACACAGGCCGGAAGCAATATGTGGTGGAGCAGGGGGACTATGAAATTCTGGTGGGTGCTGCATCGGATGATATTCGGGCACGACTGCCGCTACGGGTCGGCGGTCCGTGACAAATTCGAAGCGAACCCGTTCACGATAAGAACTGGCATTTGCCGGTCGAAACGGTAAGGTTTGTGCAATGCATCATTAATCGTGTCCTTGCCTGCTGAAAGACCTCAAACAGTACACGCCGGTTCGGAGGCGCTGCGTGCGCAAAACGTGCGGGCAACCTTCTCCCTGCTCATTCCATTGCTCGTTTCCACGGTGATGGTGATGTGTTCGGTCGTCTGCCTGCACGGAGGCTTTTTGCATTTCGAGGTTCAAGCCCGTCTTCCTTACTACTTGTCGGACAGATCTCTGCCAGCCAGGCTTTATGACAGCGATTATCTCGAGATGGGCATGTATCAAGCCCGGGAATTGAGCTGTTTTTTCGATTATGTTGACTGCAAGTTTATTGCCTGCTGTGTGGCCTTGGGGCATCCTCATTTTCTTTCGCTCACTCATTATGTTTTTCTGATCCTGATCAGTCTTGTGCTGTGGCGATTCGGGGTCAAGGAACTCAAGCTGGATCGTTGGATCGTGCTGTGCGTTCTCCTTCTGTTCTGGACAACGCCGGTTGTCTTTCTGAGCGGCATGTTTTATCGGACTGCCAAAATCGGGGTGGCCCTGTCAGTGATGGTTCTGTACTGGCATCTCTTCCGCATCCTGCGGGCCGCGCGGGAAATGCCGGGGTGTCGTTTATCCGCGCGTTCGTGGCTGGTTTGTTTTGGCTGGGCTTGGGCGGCAACTCTGTTCGATCGCCAGGGGGTTTTTATGGTTGGCGTGATCGTCATTTTTCTCGGCTTCCGGTTTTTTGCTTATCGGGAGGAAAGTGTGCTCAAGCTGATCGGCTCTTTTGTCGCGGTTGTCGCCCTCAGTCTCATCTATAACTACATTATCGCCCCTTTGCTCACCTTTTCGATTAACAACTACTGGCCGGATTTTAAATACCAGCATTTGCCTTGGAGGGACCTGGCCGAAAGGCCGGCTTTTTTCATCACCTCGGGCCTTTCTCTCTATTTCGACCTCGTTGGATTCTTCTTTGGGAACATTCCGCCGTGGGGTGCGCTCCTGGTGATCATGGGGCTGGTTTGTTTGGCGCTTGTGACGGGAGGGGGCCTGCGGGAGAACAAACCGTTTTACAGGGCCGCCCTGGGATTTTTCCTGAGCCAGACGGTGTTGATTTGGGCGATGATCGTGCTCATGCTCTTGAGGTTGCCGACGTTAGTGGACCCTCCCTGGCAAAGGGTGTATTACTTCCTGCCGGTGATCGCGATATTCGGCATGACATTGCTGGTGGTGCTCTCCCGGCTGCCAACGCGGCGGATGTTGCCGAAATGGTGTTTGGCCCTGCTTTTGGGCGGGGCGCTCCTGGGAAACATTATCGCTCTGCCCCGGCACGATGCCATTGTTAAAGCGGGCCAGATGAGGGGTTATTATCAGTCCACGGCGGCGCTATTGGACGCGTTGCGAAATCTGCGAAACCCCCGCTATGCCGTTCCGCCGGAAATTGCGGACGATAGAATTTTCCGGTTCTTCCACGAAGGGTACGTCTCAAGAACATATCCCCTATTTCCGCGCAATAAGACCAAAAACTCCCGGACGAAATCCCAAAGGCTTTGACTTTGCTCTGAGCCGGCGCCGATTTCCTTCTCATTTTGCGCCTTTGTCTTCCGCAATGATGTTCTGCAATTCGCGGTGGTTCACTTTGCCGGTCCCGAGTTTTGGGACGTCACGCACGTATTTGATCTCCTTCGGCACGTAGAGGTTGCTCAATCCTTTGGCTTTGATGGCGGCGCGGATTTCGTCCAGTTGCAGTTTCGGTTCGTTGCAGACCGCCAGCAGTGTTTCGCCGCGGTCCGAATCGGGCCGGGCCAGCACGGCGATCTGGCAGCGCAAACCGTACTGCGGGAAAGCGCCGTCAAGGGCTTCTTCGGCGGCGGCCAGGCTGACCATTTCCCCGCTGACCTTGGCAAAGCGCTTGAGACGGCCAACGATGTGGAGAAAACCGTCTTCGTCCACCCGCGCAACGTCGCCGGTGTCATACCATCCGCCGCCGGCCAGGAATTTTGTATTGGCCTCGGCGTTCAAATAGCCGCGCATGATGTTGGGGCCGCGCACCCACAATCGCCCCCCCTCGGCCACACCTTCCACCGGCTCAAACTTGTATTCGATTCCCGGCAGGAACCTGCCCGCGGAACCAAAACGCGGATTCAGCGGAGTATTGACGGTGATGCACGGGCTGCATTCGGTCGCGCCATATCCCTCCAGTACGCGCTCGCCAAATTGCCGCGCCCAGATCTGGGCGGTCGATCCCTGCAATTTTTCCGCGCCGGCGACGAGCAGGCGCAAGGCGCGGAAATCAAACGAATTGGCCTTGCGCGCGTAGCCGTTCAGGAACGTGTTGGTGCCGAAAAACACCGTGCAATCCAAATCATAGATCAGCGTTGGAATCACCCGGTAATGCAGCGGCGAAGGATACAGAAAGACGTAACAGCCAAGAACCAAGGGTAACGTCAAGCCAATGACGCCAAAGCTGTGAAAGAGCGGCAGGGCGTTAAAGAGTCGGTCCGAGTCGTTCAAATCGTACACGGCCAGCAATTGGCGGATGTTGGCCAGCAGGTTGGCGTGGGTCAATTCCACCCCCTTGGGCATGCCTTCCGAGCCGCTGGTGAAAAGGACCACCGCCACGTCGGATGACGGCGTGGGGACAAGGGCCTGCGGAGTCAAACAAACGCGCAGCAGGGAATGCCATTGCCGCCAGCGCGGGATTTGAGCGCGCGCCTCCTCCAAATAAATGAACTCGATGCCCGCGTCCGTCATCGCCTGGACATTTAATCTGGCCTTCTCCAGAAAGGTTTGGGATGTTATAATATATTTGACAGATGCCAGCCGGGCGCAGGCCAGCATGGTGGGGACGCCGGTGGAAAAGTTGAAGATCGTCGGGACCTTCCCAGCCGCCCACAGGCTGAGCAACGTCACCGGCATGGCCAGCGAGGAGGGCAGCAGCACGCCAATGCGCGCGGCGTTGTCCCTGGGCCAGCGCCCGCGCCACTGGCCGGCCATGGCGTCGGCCCCGGCCAGCAAGCGCCGGTAAGTCAGCTTCCGGCGCGTGAAATCCTCCAACACCACGACGCCGGGAAATTGGCGCGCCTTTTGCACAATGCCCGCGAGAACGTTCTTTGGCGTGGCGTCCAGCTCGATCTCGAATTGTTGCCTGGCCATCGCGTCGTGGAGCCAGAGGGTGAGCTTTTGCCGCGCGCGCATCGTGCTCATGTCCGCCAAGTGCGGTGGCGTCAGGACCCCGCTGAAATGGGCGCTGACACGCGGGAACCATTTTTTCCGGTCCGGATTGGGCGAGAAAGCCAGCCGGTTTGCGCCGCGCAAATAGCAGGTGACAACTTTGGCGCGGGTTTTGAACAGCAGAAAGCCCGTGCCGTCGTAGAGTTTCATCAACGCGCCGGTGCGCGACAGGCGGCCCTCGGGGAAGAGCACCAGTTTTCCGCCTGTTTGCAGGTATTCCGCCATTCGTTTGACGGCGTAGGGCGAGTCGGTGTCCACGGGAAACGTGAAGCGATTGATCATAATGAGCCGATGCACCCAACTGACTTGCGCGGCCTGCCGGGAGGTGACGATGCGCCATCGAGTGTCGATGCAGGCTGACACGAACAGCCAGTCGAACCAGGAGACGTGATTGGGCAGGAGCATGACAGGTCCCGGCGCGTCCAGCGCCGCCGTGTTATGCGCCCGAAACCCAAACAATAGCCGCAACAAAAAGCGAAGGATCGTTTTCATGCAACTTGTGCACTTGATTTTTTGGGCCGGTGCAGAACGCAGTCGATGGCCAGCCATGCGCTGAGCGCAACAGTGATGCCGACCGACAAAGGAGCCAGCCACCGATCTGGTGGCATCCTCCCGTGATCCGCCAACTTCATCGGAACGCTCATGATCGCGCCTTGTCCGGGAAAAGGTGCTGAAGCAAGCACCTGCCCGGTTGGGCCTGCATATTGCGAGATGCCGGAACTGCACAACCGAAACACGGGAACAGCATATTCCGCCGCGCGCATCGGGGCAATCCGGGCGTGGAGCTGATGTTGGTGACCACCCCAATCTCGAGTATCCATGGTCGGGAAAATCAATCCTTGCGCACCCTGCCGGATTAGTTCATCGGTCACGCGCGTATAACTGGCATCATAGCAGATCGCGAATCCCAACTTCCCCCAAGGCGAATTCCACAAAGTTTGGTTGGGAGCGGGCAAGCCATCCTTCATGAATTGAACCGGGACGCATTTGACTTTCTGAAAAACAATTTCACCCTTGGGGCCGATGACGAATGCCGTGTTGTAATATTGCGAACCTGAAAGCAGTTCCTCTCCGCCAACCACAAGATACTTCTTGTGGTTACGGCACCACTTCTTGATGATTTCTGGAATCGGGCCGTTGAAAGTGTATTCACTCAGGACCAACAGATCGGTCTCTGGAAACTTGCGGATGGCTTGATCCAACCCTAATACCGCTTCAGGTTGAGATGGGAACTCGAGTTGCACACCGGTTACGCGAAGACTCCGTTGAGCAATGTTTTGCGGCTCGGGGACCAGTGCCGGATATGATAACAGGAGGACCACCACAACTCCGGCAACGATTTTCCCGGACCAGCCGAGTGTCCGATCAATTCCCAAAATTGCCGCCATGGTCATGAGCATGAAACCGATTCCGTACACGCCGTAGCAAGCCAAATAAGGCAGGCTGCTTGTATCCGAGAACGCATAGCCGGCGCCCAGCCATGAAAACCTCAAGTAATAAAGCTCACTGCGAGAATATTCCAATCCAGTCCAGACAAAAGGGGCTGCGCAGGCCCAACCCACGAGGCCGAACCGCTCCCGGCAACCTCTGCCCAACAGAAGGAAGAAGCCGAGCCAGATTGACAATATCAGCCAAAGCGAAATTGCCCCGGCCTGGAATATCGTCCAAAAGAAACTGAGTTGAGGCGCATAGATCGCCAACCCGATTCCCAGACCAATATAAAAAGCCCTGCGGCTGGTTGAAACGTCTGCCAGTCGGAAAAGACAATAGAGAAAGGCTACGATCAATATCTGGCAGTGCTCAATCGAATAGGCCAAATGGAATGAGAGGATCGCCGCCAGGGCAAATCGTAGTGTGGCCCATGTGCTCAGATTATTATTCCGCGGTTGCATTGGTCATTTGGGGTTTTGCGGGTATTTTAAGCCAGACTACCACAATGGCCGCAAACGCGGCCAGCGCCAGAAAGAGTTCCGACGGGTTGAATCCCACTTTGACGTCGATGAAGGCCAGAAGGCTGCCGCACAGCATGGCCAGGTTTTCAAAGCCGTTCTGCGTGGCGATGGTTTTGCCCAATTTGTCCTTGTGCGATTCGGCTTGCAGCGCGGCGTTGAGCGGAATCAGGAACAGACCGGCAATCAGACCCGTAAGAATCAGGATGGCCGGTGCCAGTGTATGGGGATAATTCAATCCATGATCCATGAGCCATCCGATGCAACCCAACAGCGCGATGCCCGCGGCCAACAGCCATCCATAACGCCGCGTGGCATGCAAATCGCCCACGGCATAAAGCTGCCCCGCCAGCACGCTGCCCAGCATGACGCCAACACTCAGCCAGAGACCGAGCAGGCTGATCTGCAACATTGTTGTCAACTGCAAAATCTGCTGGCCCCACGGCTGGAAGTTCATTTTGAGAATGGCCCCGCAAATCCAGAACAGCGCTGTGCCAATCAGGATGCGCGCCAGCCGCTTCTGCGAAAACAACTCTGCTAGGTTGGAAAAGAATTCCCGGAAGCTGCCCCGCAGCCGCACTTCCCGGTAGGAGGGTGTTCGGGACATCAGAACGTTGAGAACCAGCGACAACCCATAGATCCCGATTGTCATGAGATAGCACCAGCGGAGCGAATACCGCCCGAACGCGGCCGAACCGCCGATATTGCCCGTCAATATGGCGATCAGCGTCAGCAATTCCATCAACCCGTTGGCTTTGACCAACCGCTCCGCCGGCAGAATTTCCGGCAGGATGCCATACTTGGCTGGCGAATAAACACAGGCCCCGATTCCGACCGTGAAATAACCAATCCCGTGCCAGGCGGGCCCGTGAACGACCCCCAGCGCGGCCAGGCCGGTGCCGACCAATTTGATCAAATTACCGCCCAGCAGCCAGCGATTCTTGGAAAAGCGGTCGTTCAAATAACCGGCCAGCGGCGCGAGCAGGACGTAAGGCATGAACAAGAGGCTGGTGTAATAGATGTTGGCGATGCTCTGCGCTTCTCCAGTGATGGCGCCGGCCTTCAACTGGTTCAGGAACGGTCCGAGGATGAGCATGAGGATGAGGTTGTCGCCGAACGCGCTCAAAAACTGGCTGGCCAGCAACAGCGGATAATTGTGCCGATTATTCATGGGCAATTTCGTTTTTTGATGGCTGATGTTGCTGCCGCGTTCATCGGAAAATCAAATTGTTCATGGATGAACTATGCCTATGGAAACCCATAACGCCAAATTGATAAAACCACCGCCAGTATTGATAATCTCAATGCCGTGAGCCTCCCCCGATTTGATGGACACTCCGATAAAACAGTTGGAAAGTAACTGATGAGTAGTAAACACGGAAATCGATACAGCAAAGAGTTCAAAGAAGAAGCGGTGCGCCTGCTGGCCACCAGCG
>JBKQUS010000208.1:0-11719 GCA_052325505.1 Limisphaerales bacterium | reverse complement strand
GTGTTTTACAACCGCCGACGCCTGCACAGCTCGCTCGGCTACCGTTCCCCCATTGACTTCGAAACCCAAAACAATTAACTAATGACTTACACAACTTTTGTGTCCGCTTTTTCGTGGCAAGCCCACTATGTATTTGTTAAATTCCGATTGCCTTTCATCGCGCTGTGCGGTCCGGTTCTGGAGCCCCGAATCTGAATTTGTATTTGTTTTCATAGTGTTTTTTTTCAACTGCGCGTGCGTTCTCGGCCTCTCGCCCTTCACGAAAAAAGCCTGCGGCACAGGGCGGCCAGCGGGAGTAGTCTTTAGAGGGCACCGCGTCCGGCCCCCTGTGGAAAGCAGGCTAGTGGAGGGCGAGAGGCTGAGAACGCGCGGCAAAAAAACACTTGAAAACAAAAATGAGGCGGGCAGATGGGTAATTGCCTCACACTATCGCGGAGCGGCGGGGCTGGCGGGGTTCATGCCGGGCTGAGAGGTGGGCATGAACCATGACAGACGCGCGTAACAGGATTCCCGGCTCGCTTGTGAATTTCCAAAGCCGTGAGTGGAACGAAGCGTTTGGGCTGGCCGGCCGCGTAGGGGAAAGGGGCGCGGAGCGGACAGAACAAAAAGCGGAGTGGAGCGGCGGATTTGGAAATCCATCAAGGGAGCCTCAACGGGGGAGTCAAGTCTTGCCGGGTTTGGCGGCGTAGTCTTTCAAGGGGAAGCCAAAGCCGGCAAGTCTTGGCGACAGGGCTGGGCCAACGGGGTGAAAAGGGACACGCGGGGGCCGCGATCTCTTGTCTCTCAGCCCGAAAGGCCCGGAGTGGAGCGGTCGCCCGTTTGCATAGGCCCAGGCGCGCGGAGCGAGACCGAGCATCGTAGCCGGAGCAAATGGGCGAGAAAGCGGAACGGAAGGGCTTTCAGGCTGAGGGACAAGCTGGAATCGGGTGCGGCATGAGGGCGGCGGTTTTGCAGAGCGGAGCGGACGGGGAGCGGGGCGTGTAGGCGGCGCAAAAGCCGCCGCTCTCAGACCGCGAGGGGATCAGCCTCTCTCAGGCAATTTGAAACGAGAAACGGAACTGAATGGAAGCGATGGACGGTGGAGATGTTCACCTTCGGCGCTGAAATGGAGTGGAGTGAGCGTTTTGAATCGCCAGAGGAAGTTTAGGAATCAGCTTGCTCATTGCGGGATGATTTTGAAGGTGCCGCTCTGATTGGTTCCCAGGAAGTAGCCTTGCACGTTGGTCTGGCCCGGCCGTTCAAGGACGACGCCGCTGACTTTGATGGTGTCCTTGGGATCGGCAGGATTGGCGAAGCTGCCGCTGATCAGCCCGGTGGATTTGGTGATCGTCAACGTCAGTTTGTTGGTTGCATCCAATTTATTTGTCAGGGTGATCTTGTCGTTGGCCGTAATCGTGACGCCATTGGTGATTCCGAACGGCAGATTGCCTCCTTGCAAAGTCGCGATCATATCGGTTGGCAACGTGTTGGTCGAAATGTAAAGGCCGCCTGTGAGCGTTGCTGCTGGATTGGTAAATCCTGCACGATACACCGCCGTCTTGGACGAATTGGTGGCGTTGATCCAACTGAGCGCAGTGCCGTTGGTGAGGGTGTGATTGACGAAATAATTCGATCCCCACAACGAGCCTTGGCCACCGTAGATGCTCACATACAACGGCCATGCTCCGTCCTGCGAAACGACGCTCGACTGGCTGATCGCTGTCCCATCTGCCAAACTCCCGGCCAGCGTGATGTTACCCAGGTCGTCCACCTTCACCGTCCCGTAGCTGGTTCCAGCAGGGCCAATGGCGGGATCGTTCGCGCCGGGGATGATCAGGGTGTATTGGCCTTCAAACTTGCTCGCTCTGGACAAAATGGTGAAGACATCGCGGTTCCCGTTCAGTTCGGCGATGAAGCTGCCATCCGTGACGGTGCCGCTGACGGTTTGATTGGTGAAATCCAGTTGCAGGGTCGTGGTCAAACTGCTTTCGTCCTTGGGCGACGTGATAATGGTGACGAAGCCGGCCGGGTTGAATTGACCTTTCAAAGAGGGCGTGCTGGAGCCGATGGTGAGTTTGCCGGACAAGACGCCGACACCGGTGACGCTGAAAGTGATTGCCCCGGAATTGGTCTGCTGGCGCGGGCCGTTGGTCGGGGCGAAAAGACCGTGGTAATTTCCTTGCGCAGCCAGGAAAACATTGGTGACGAAGTTGGCCTGCAAGACCAGATTGGACTGCATCTTGAACTTTAGGACAGGATTGTTAGAGACAAAGTTTGCACTCCCGCTAACTACCCAGTTGGAGAAAATCCAATTATGGCCCGGCACTGCGGTGAGGGTGAAGTTGGTGCCAAGCCCCAGTACCTTGCCATTGTCATTGGGGGTGACTTCTCCATTTTCGCTGGGCGGCACTACGACCACCAGCGTGTCGCTCGGAAAGAACTTAAAATGGACTTTGTTGGTGGTTGAGAAGTTGCCGCTGATATCCAGGGCGTAGGCGCTGATGGTGTTCGCTCCATTGGACAGAGTCACGCTTGCAGTCCAGTTGCTCCAGGAGTTACTGGGCGTGGCAGATGTCCAACTTCCACCGTTGAATTGATAATATACATTCGTCACGGATTCCTTGTCCATGGTCGTGCCGGTCACGATGAGAGCATCATTGCTCCCGGTTACGCTTTCACCGGATTTGGGCGAGGTAATGGTCAGAGTGGGCTTCGCCGTCTCCGTGACCGTGTAAACGCCAGTAGCCGTCGTGGTCCCCCCGCTCGTGATCGTGACGCTTTGATTCGTTGGTGTGTTCCATTTGGAAACCACTTTGAACGAGACCACGTGAGCGCCCTTTGAGAGATTGTTCACTGTCACCCCGCTGTTTTGGTATATGCCGCCGTCCACCTGCCACAGCGGCCCGTTGGTGTTGACTGCGGCCGGAGTAATAGCCACTTCCAAGGAACCCTGCGCGATGACTATGAGCGTCAGCAGTTGGCTCGCCGTTGAGGATGCGGCATCCGTCACATCCACGGTGAACGAATTGGTGCCGCTGTTGATGGGCGTGCCCGATATGACGCCGTTGGTCGTGAGCGTCAACCCTGCGGGCAAATCGTGCAAATTGGGTGACAGAGACCACGCATAGGGCGCCACTCCGCCGACAGCTTGCAGCAGTTGGCTGTAACCGTTGCCTTGGGCCCCGTTGGGCAAGTTGGTTGTTGTGATCTGCAACGTTGGCAGTACGGTCAGCCGGAAGACCGCTCCGGTTCCGCCTTTCCCACCGCTGGAAGCCGTGCCATAGAAATTACCGTCGCTGCCCTGCGCCAGCGGACTCAAACCCGACACAAAACCCGACACATCATCGACGCTGAAGAAGGAATACAAACTGGTCATCGTTCCATTCGTGCTGATTCTAAAGACAGTGCCATAGCCGCTGAAGCCGCCTCCGGCGGTCGTTCCATAGAAATAGCCGTCGCTGGCTTGCACCAGCCCACTCGGAAGACCACCATCATCGCGGCCGGTGAATGTATATAAAAGCGTCACCGTCCCATTGGTGCTGATTTTGAGCACGGTGCCCTGGTCGTACGTGCCGCCTCTGTTGATGGCGCCATACAAATAGCCATCGCTGCCCTCCACCAGCGCCGCATTTGGAGCCGCACCATCAATACCGCTGGTGAAGGCGTACAAGGTGGTGAGCGCTCCAGTGGCAGTGATTCTGAACACAGTGCCCTCGCCCTCGCCCGCGTCGTTCGTCTCGCCACCGGCCCAAGTCGTGCCATAGAAACAGCCATCGCTGCCCTGCACCAACGCGGCCTCGGGAAACCCGCCATCATTCTCGTCGGTGAATGAATGGAGACTCGTCAGCGTTCCGTTGGTGCTGATTTTGAACACAGTGCCATAGCCACCTTCGGTCGTGCCATAAAAATTCCCGTCACTACCCTCCACCAAACCGCCAGGACTGCTGCCATCATTCCCGCCGGTGAATGAATACAGGCTCGTCAGTGTTCCATTCGTGCTGATTTTAAACACGGTGCCATCGCTGTACGTTCCGCCGCCTCCGGTCGTGCCATAGAAAAAGCCGTCGCTGCGTTGCACCAGCGCTGCATTTGGATATGCGCCATCCAGCGGAATGATAAAGTTATAGCCATAGAAGAAATACGAACCCTTAATGCCACCGAATGAGTACAAACTGGTCAGCACACCATTGGTGCTGATTTTGAACACGGTGCCATTGTCGCCATTGGTACCACCTCGGGGAGTCGTGCCATAGAAACAACCATCGCTGCCCTGCACCAGCCCGGCCCCTGGAAACCCGCCATCATGGTCGCCTTGGAAGGAATACAGACGGGCCAGCGTGCCATTGGTGCTGATTTTGAACACGGTGCCATAGCCCTGATCGAGTCCGCCAGAGGCTCCATTCGTACCACCTTCGTAAGTTGTGCCATAGAAATAGCCGTCATTGCCCTGCACCAGCCCGCCTTCATACCCATCCTCCCCACCCGGAAACTCCCCATCCAGCAGATCGCCAAAGGGGCCCTGAACAGCACCGAATGAATACAAAGTGGTCAGCACACCATTGGTGCTGATTTTGAACACGGTGCCGTCGCCGAACGTTCCGGCGGCATAGCCGTTCGCCCCACCGCTTGAAGTCGTGCCATAGAAATAGCCGTCGCTGCCTTGCACCAGCGGACTGGGACCCGCGCCATCAAACGCATCGCCAAAATTGTCGTGAATGGTACCGAATGAATACAAAGCGGTCAGCACACCATTGGTGCTCATTTTGAACACGCTGCCGCATTCGTACAGCCCGCCTGCCACGGTCGTGCCATAGAAATAGCCGTCGTTGCCCTCCACCAGCGCGGTCGGCGAGCCGGTGACGGAAACCAGCGGCGTCAGCGTTCCGCTGGGGCTTATTTTGAACACAGTGCCAGCGCTGTTCGTGCCGCCACCAGCGGTCGTCCCGTAGAAATAGCCGTCGCTGCCCTCCACCAGCGCGGCCCTGGGATTTACGCCATCCAACGACTCGCCTTCCGCATTAGTGACCGTGCCGAAGGTATAAAGCGTCGTCAGTGCTCCAGAGGTGGTGATTTTGAACACCGTGCCTTTCCCGTTGGTGCCTCCGTACACGGTCGTGCCATAGAAATTGCCGTCGTTGCCCTGCACCAGCCCGGCCTCTGGACCCACCCCATCATTGCCGCCGTAAGGGAAGGAATACAAACTGGTTAGTGTCCCGTTAGTGGTGATTTTGAACACCGTCCCTAAATTGTTGGTGCCGCCGTATTCGCTCGTGCCATAGAAACTGCCGTCGCTGCCTTGCGCCAACGTGGAAGTCGGATTTGCGCCATCGTCGCCACCAGTGAAGGAATACAAGCTGGCTAACGCCCCATTTGTGTTGATTCTAAACACGGTGCCATAGCCGCCATTGGTGCCGCCCTGCTCAGTGGTGCCATAGAAATAGCCGTCGCTGCCATGCACCATCGCTGCATAGGGATACTCGCCGTTCAGGAAGCCCTCGAATGAATGAAGGTTGGTGACAATTACGCCCGCTGAAACGTCACGAGTCAACAGCATGAGGACGGCTGAACAGGCCGCGAGCCTCACAGGAGCGACGAGGCGCTTCCAAGTGGAAAGAACCGGCATATCGATAGAAATCGCCGAGGTTCCGCTTCCGCTGGCGTGATATTTGCACTGTGTCGCGGCTCTTTTGGGAGGAGCCACCCGGCGGCGATGGCCTGCTCGAAGCCAGCGTAGCGGCATCATATCGAAACATGGAAAATACGGAGGGAGGCAGCTTATTGGTGTTACCATATTCTTCGTCAATTTTCTCGGGTCTTGATCTCTTCAAATACCAGAAAGGCGTAACCCAATCGCGCTCTTCACAGGCGCTGGCGTACCCTCAACGGAACGCTTTAGGACGCGCCCGTCGAGGGCGCGCCTCGAACCGTGTCTTGCAAAGCCAAAATTACCAGTTTCGTTGTGGACAGCAGCCGAAGCCGCAAATCTGTTGTTAAAAATTGTTTCGTTTACATACGTCTTTTGCCGAACATTCCGATTGAAACACAGACCAGGGAGCCGTGCAAGTGGGTATTTTGCCTGAAAATGGTGTGGGCGCTGGCCGCGAAGCTCCCCCGGTTAAGCCGTTAAGCCTTTTCAAAAACCATGCACACGTCGTGCAGACCGGGAATGAAGCTGCTGCGGTATATTTTGCGGCTGCTGGATGCGCCGTGACTAAACCGGATGATGTCGGTGCAGTCTTGGAGAAGACCAGCGGCGACGGCCAGTCGCTTGGTGTGGTGGCTTAGAGGAACGAACCCGATTTCACGGTCGCAATAATCGCCCATGAGGATTACGAATTTCCCGCCTTGTGACAGGACACCGGCACAATTGGCGATAAATGCGCCATAGCGTTCAAGGAATGCGTCGAGCGTTGGCGTCCGTGACAGGTCGCGCGCGTCGTCCGTTAAATTTTCTGCCGCCAGTGAGGCGGATGCGCCCAAACGAAGTCGAATGTCGAGCCTGCGGGCGGGCTGCGGAAGCAGTCGGCGTCGGTGGCGTCGAAGCCGTGGCGAATGTCCCGCGACAGGCACGGGATGCCAAGTTCACGGCATACGTCCGCGCATGTGCCGCTGACGGTCATCGGGTCAAAGACGTTTTGCGAACGGAAGAACAGAAGCAAATCGCGGATGAGCCTGCCGCCACAGTTGCCGGGGTAACTGCGGTCTGGCCGTAAGCTGCCTCCGCTGCTTGCCTTTTTGGCAGGATAATGGCAGGATTCAGAATTGCTGGCTCTCGCTCGCTGGGAGTCCTGCCAGCTCGGCAGAATTGGCAGGATGGGTAACGAAGTTCATGCCCCTAGCATTTTCTATTCCGTCGCCCGGCCTGAACCAGTCTTTTCCAGCATTCCAACCTGCTGAAACCTCCGAAGATGGTTCATGGCCGCCCAGCGTGTGGACTGCCCGGAGCATGGCGTGGTGGTGCCGACCTCCGGGTCGGGCCATGTCCGGGGCCGCCAAATAAGGCGTACGGCGGAATCAAAGCTAATGGCCAGCCCCTTGGACGTCTAAGGTGAAATCCATCACCACCTTGTCTTTATTGAGTAATATGGTGAGGTTTTGCTGCTGTTGTTTTGACGTAGTCGCATGACCAATAATGACAGGGCCAACAGGCACAACCGCATCGATTTGCTGGACATAATGGGCACAGAAATAAATCCATGCTTCCCCGCCGTCGGCTGTCGGCTTCTTGGAAAAGGGTGTGCCAAGAATGTTCATAAGCTCGGACGATGTCGTTTTCCCTTTCACGATCTGACTTAGCTCGGATTCGCCAAAGACGGTGCCTTGTGTGGAATGCGCGCAACCACTCACCCAAAGGCTGAGGCCGATGAGTACCATTGTCATTCTAATGTCTTTGAGCGCTTTCATTGTTTAAGACAAGCAACACAACTGGCATGGCAAAATCCACTTGCTAAGGAAGAAAATGGCGCCTTATAAGTGCTGGCGCCGCTCATCTTATACTTCCGAATATACTCCTGAGCCTCCGCTTCGGGCATTGGGTCAAGCCGAGGCCCTCCGATTCCAACCCCCATCAAAAAGTAATAATTTTTGCCTGCCTCCGCAACAAAAGTTGCCATGCCATAATCACCTTGCGGGCCTTTACGAAGAAAGTGCTTTCCAGGCAGAACTGCGCTATAAAGGTAGGAGTTTATGTTCAGCGAACCGAAAACTTGATAATCAAGGCGGACCATCCACAAGGCGGCCGCACCTCCCATGTGGTGTTTGCGGATTACATAAAGCCCCGCCATGCCAGATGGGGGGGCAAAGCTCAATGACTGCTGCCTCATCTCAGGAGAAGCTTCTGGAACAGACGTACAACCCGACACCAAAGCAAGCACCGCAGCCAGAAGGAGAACTGGCAACTGATTAAGCCGACCGTAGGTTTGTGTAATCATCTTTGTATTTATGTTTCCGGTAACTATTCACGTCTCTTCGTTTTCATATCATGCAGATTTTAAGCAAAGGTAAATACCCATTGCAAGCCGGAATTTGTTGTCGGAAAATGCGGGAAAAGGGCGGGCTGTGAAACCCGCCCAATTCACGGCGCGCTGTTCCGACTTGTGGCGGCTGGGTGAGACTGGGGGGCATCGCCGGGGTGTCTGGCGGACAGGCGTAAGGCCAGCGGCTTGCTCGGAGCGGCAGAGGTCGGACTTATTTGTGGGCATCGTGTGGGCAGAAGTTTCGACAGGGCCCTGATGCGCGGCCTGCCGGTTGAGGGGGCTTGCCGAAATCTTTCGCGCTCAAGGCGAGCGCCGGGGCTGCGTGTCTTCGGCGACTTGAGACGGTGGAACGGAGTGGACCCGCCTTCGTCAGGCTTCCGCCGTCGTCCCGCCTCTTTCGCCACTATGGGGTGACAAGACGGCGCGGCAAGCATGGAAGCGCGGACCGGTGGAGAGGTTCACCGGGCGGCGCTGGAATGGAGCGGAGCGGAACCGGCTTGAATCGTCGAAGTCAGGCCCCCAAAACCAGCCGATGTGTCGTTGAACGCGGCCTTCGGCGACTTATCGGCGGTCCTGGGTTCGCGGGGGCCACACTGCCGCATTGCGGCGGAACGGATTTTAAGGCCATTCCGGGTTAGCTAACCAGTTCAGCAGGGCGCGGCGGTTTCCAGAATCCGCTATTCCGGCGAAATCGAAAAACTCAAACCGCCACTCCTCCTTGAGTTTGGCACCGTCGGGGTCCCACACGTTCAAGATAAACATGGCGCACAGCCATTCCCCGTGGGAAGCGCCGCTCATCATTTGAAAGAATTTATCCGGATCGAACGCCGGTGGGTTCCAGCCAGCTAACTTTTTTTCCAGGCAAGGAAAGGTGCGGGCAATCCGAAGAATTTTTTCTGTTGGGTTTTCCATATATGAATTTAAGCAAGTTCAAGCTGCTATAGAGATGGCAGTGGCAGTTTGTGCTGCGGCGGTTGAGGACGAACGGGAGGGCGGGAAATCCGCCTCTGGCGGATTTCGTGAATCAGGATTTGGGCAAGGAATTGTAAAGGGCAACGACAGAATCCAACTGCGCGGTCAACGGCTGCAATGACGCCGACAACGTCTGCAACTGCCGCTGCAAGTCCTGCACCTGCCCGGTCAAGGCCGCCACTTGCTGTTCCCACTGCTGCTGTTGCTGCGCGAATAATTGCTGTTGTTGCCGCTGCTGCTGTTCGTGATCGCGCACCAAGGCTTCCAAGGTGCGCAATAATAACTGGGTCAATTCCGGGTCGCTGTTTTTCATGGTTCACTTTGTTTCTTCGAGTTCGATAAAGGTTCTGCCTTGGGCCTTGAACGGCTGGCCCTTGGGGATGAATTGGGCCGCCCGCAACCGCGCCAGCCTGTCCTGGCTCTGCGCAATTTCCGTGTGCAACTGCTGAAGGCGTGATTCCGCGCGCGCCGTTTTCCATGTCGTCGCCAGCATCAAAGCTGATGCCAGAAGCGCCGCCAAGGCCGTCACCGTCACGGACAACCGCATGAGCTTCCGGCAGCGCGACTCGGTTTCGGCGATAAAGTTTTTGAAATGCTGCGACTCGGCGCGCAAATAATTTTGCCACTCGGTTTTCAGCTTCTCGGAGTTCATCCGGGCTGCCTGCTCCCGTTCCTGCTGCGCCTGTTTCAAGTCGTTGGTGATCGAAGCTGCGTTCATAAAACAATCCTTTCAACCGGGTCCGGTTGCCGTCCTTGTCGGCAATCGTAAGATAATTCTCGCCCTGGCGCGGCACGGTGAACCCGGCCTGCTCAAGAAAACGAATGACATCGGCGCGGTCTTGAATCCGTCCGGCTTTAAATTCGCCGCAAACCGCCGCGTCAACGGTGGCGAGCAATTGTTTCCGGCTCTGGCCAAGTTTCTTGGCAATCTGAATCGTGCGGCTCCGTGCGGGGTCATCGGGGCGGCTCAAGCCATATTTGATATTGATCATCCGCTCCCAGGCGTAGAAAAGATCGTGGTCGCGGCGGTGGTGATAAATCGTGACGTGCCTGCCGGCGCGGAGATCGGTTTCGACGGCGGTAATGTGATAGTCGGGGCGCATGGCCTTGGTCGTGGGATGAATTTTGTCCGCATGACCAACCGCCAGAACATCCAGCGCGTCCTCCTCCAGCCCGCCGCGCAGTAAATGGCGGAAGTCGTCGAGGATGGCCGATTCCGTTTCGGCGGCGATATTTTCCTCAAAGCTCAGAACGATGCCGCAGTATTTTTGGGAAAAATTCGAGCCGTCAATCAACCGCTGTGTGACGGCCGGGTCGCCGTGCAAAATCCGCGCGGTGGGATTTTTCAACTGGTAGCGGATGGACGCCTTTTTACCGCCCAGAATCTTGATTACCATAACTCCTCCATCGCGGCGCGGATCGCCGCCAGTTCCACCAGTACTTTGACGGCTTCAATCTTCTCGCCGGTCAGAACGGCGCGATTGATGCCGCGCGCAACTTGATTCAGGTTGTTGCCGATGCGCGCCAGATGGCGCGTCAAATCGCGTCGAACATCAACCGCTTCGTTGCGCCGGGGAACCGGCTGGTCCAGCGCCAGCGCGCGCAACGATGTGCCGACCGCCCGTTTTGGAAACACGTTTTGGAGATGCGCCCATTCCACATCGGAAAGGCGGATTTTCAAAACGTGCTGGCGGCGGGTTTTCACGGGCGGCGGTTTTTTTTAGGGTAGGTCAAGGAAGGGGCAACCCTTCCTTGCGAGCGTCGTGGGCCACTTTGTGGCCCCACGACACTGCTCGCCATACATGCACCACGAAAATGATTATGATGATAATGATGGTGATGCCGGCAAACCCGGATGCGAGCCGGTTCAGAAATTCCGCGCGGTCGTGTGCCTGCGCATACTTGGTTTCTGCTTCGGCCTGGGCGGTTTCAGCGGCGGCGCGCTCGCTTTCCAAATAGGTGATGCGGCTGGTATGTTCGGCAATCATCTGTTTTGCATTTGCGAACGGTTGATCAATTGCGGCCTTGTAGGCTGCCAGCTTGGCCTTGGCAGCGACAATCCATTGCTTCCGGAAATAATAATCCATGCATTGAGCGGGATCGAAGGGCGACCTGTCGTTCAAATCTGAGTCTGTCCCTTGGATGTATTGACCACAGTTAAACACCTGGATTCGTCGCCACGCAATTGCCCGCTCTAGCAGCATGGCATCGTCGCGGCGATCCAATTTGATAATGACGACTTGAACTTGCAAAGTCGTTCGGTCTTGGTAGTTGAAGATGACGGCGGGTGCGCCTTCATATTTTATCGGGCGTAACCGGTCAATCTGGTCAACACGAAACTGCCGGTGTTCCGTTGATAGCTCGATGAATTCCTGCTGCGCGGAATTCTGGGCGGGCGCCCGCGCCTTGACCCAGTTGTCCACTTCAGTTAAAGCTTGCAGGTTCAACGGCATCGGGCCTGGCATGTGGGCGGCAATTTCTGGTTTCGTGGTTTTGATCTCCGGCTTCGGCGTGGGGGTGCCGGGTGGAGTCGGGTTTTGCTTCGGGCCTTCCGGCGGAAGCCCGTTCGGATTTGGGATTTCGAGTTTCATAAATTTTCAAGGTGGTTGGTGAATCCGTGCTGCCGCAGCGCGGCATCGCAGGCGGGAATATCAAAGCGAATTACGCGCCTAATTTTGATCGCTGCGAGCAAGCCCGCGCTCCTCCAGTTGTTGATGGTACGTTCGCTGACGGCGTAGCGCTGGGCCAGCGTTTTCTTGTCGGCGAAACGCCGCTCCGTCTGGTTTTGTTCA
>JBKQUS010000207.1:0-17692 GCA_052325505.1 Limisphaerales bacterium | reverse complement strand
CGCTGGTGGCCAGCAGGCGCACCGCTTCTTCTTTGAACTCTTTGCTGTATCGATTTCCGTGTTTACTACTCATCAGTTACTTTCCAACTGTTTTATCGGAGTGTCCATCAAATCGGGGGAGGCTCAGCGCTTGGTTTGACTGAGCTTGATTCAGCTTCGTCCAGAGAGCTTTCAGGACTATGGCGCGGCAAGCCCGCTGAGCGAGGTTATAGTGCAAGTAATTCATTACAAAATATTTGCATACGCTTTGACGAGGGCGGCGAGACTGGCTGGCGCGATAAAATCACTTTGATTGGATTCGGGATGGCGGACCCAGACCGATTGGCAACTTTATAAAGTGCATTTTTTGGTTTTTTCTTTTTGCCACGAATTGGCACGAATTAGTCTCTGCATTCCTTTGCTAATCAATTCCGTGCCCAAACCTTCCCGAAAAT
Organism: Limisphaerales bacterium; assembly: GCA_052325505.1. Classification (GTDB taxonomy): domain Bacteria; phylum Verrucomicrobiota; class Verrucomicrobiia; order Limisphaerales; family Palsa-1400; genus DASRLE01. Next base: position 17,258 of record JBKQUS010000207.1, on the reverse strand, counting down.
GCGTGATTCTGACGCGTTGAAGTGCAAGACCCGAACGCTGTCGGGGTTGCGACTCCGGCGCTTTCTTTCGACCAATATGCTCTTCCTTCATCATTCTCACTTTGCTAAACTACATATATGCGATGCAGAAGTCAAAGTAAAAGTGATATAAAAATGAACTGGCACGGGCTGCGACTGCGACTACATTGAGCGCTGGACGAAGGAACTGGGACTGATTACTATGGTACTTGGCGCATGTCCCACAACTTTTGAAAGCTGGAATGAAGACCATCCTCATCCTGGAAGACAACGATGAACGGATTTCGGCGTTTCGGAAAACTGTTGCTGCGCTGGACGCGGATCTTGAATTAAAGGTTTGGCGTGATGCGCCATCCATGATCGCAGAGGCCGAGTCTTTTTTCCCGTCAGCGGCCCTGATTTCGCTTGATCTCGACTTGAATCCAATGCCAGGGGCGACAGTTGATCCCGGCACAGGTCTGGACGTGGCACGGTTTTTGGGCGACCACATGCCCGTCTGTGCAGTGGTCATCCACTCGTCGAACACGGATCGCGTTTACTCCATGCACAATGAATTGAGATTCGCTGGCTGGATGGTGGAACGTGTTGGTCCACTCGGCTCGGATTGGATTGATAATTCATGGCTGCGCCGCGCTCGCGAGTTGATTGCCGAGTATCCGAACACCTGGAGTGCAACTCTGCCCACCGATCACACGGATCGGGTCGAACGGATGAGGCTCTCGTTGGATGGATTGGGATTGGGCGATGCCCTTGGTGAAATGTTGTGCTACCAGGCTCAAACCGCGCCCAAGCGACTCGCGGACGATAAACTCCCGGCCGGTCCGTGGTTTCACACCGACGACACCGAAATGGCTATTTCAATTGTGGCTGTCCTGAAGTCACACGGTCATTTGCATCAAGACGCACTGTCGAAGCGTTTTGCGCGTCGGTTCGAGCGAGACCCGGAGCGCGGTTACGGAAAGATGACCCGAATCCAGATGCGTGAAATCATGGGTGGAGCTAAGTGGCGAGACACGGCAGCAAATGCCTCCAGCGGACAAGGCTCAATGGGCAATGGCAGCGCAATGCGGGTTGCGCCCCTGGGTGCATACTTTGCTGACGATCCAGCACGGTGTGCGGAGGAGGCCAGAGCTTCGTCACTAGTCACGCATACCCATCCTGAAGGTGTGGCCGGTGCAATTGCCACAGCCGTCGCTGCCGCCAACGCATGGCGTTTGAGAATGGACAACGACATCGACCGCGTCCGAGGCTTCTTCGACACGGTGCTTCAACAAACGCCTGAAAGCCAAGTTCGCCGCGGCATACTCCTAGCGAGCACCATTCCACCGGAGATCCCGTTGGCAGATGTGGCCCGGTCTCTTGGCAATGGCTCGCTCGTGACGGCGCCAGATACCGTTCCATTTTGCACTTGGGTGGCCGCGCATCATCCGCGTCATTTTGTGGAAGCGATTGCCAAAGCCATAAGTGTGGGGGGCGATTGCGACACGAATGCGGCAATCGTGGGTGGCATCGTCGCATTGAGTGCAGGGAGGGACGGCATTCCGACTGATTGGTTGAAGGCTAGAGAACCCATTCAGGTTTAATGAAACCGCTCTTGCTCACGGTTGCTGGAAATCTGGAGAACCAAGATCGTGGGCTCATCATTCACGATGGTCCACGAACCCTGCTTTGTGTCGCCGATGGTGCTGGAGGCCGAAGTGGTGGAGCAGCGGCGGCAGATATGGCCGTAGAGCTGGTTCGGCAGAACGTCTCCTTGATGGGCGATGCCGACCTATGTGCTGAGGTGCTCTGCAAAATGGACTCGGCAATCGCCGCAGATCAGGTGGCCGGCGAAACAACTTGTGCTGTCGCGATCGTAACGCCGGAGGAGATTTTTGGTGCGAGCGTAGGCGATTCCGGGGTCTGGGTTATTCCGCAGAACCAGACTTACGTTGACCTCACCCGCGCGCAACAGCGCAAACCGTTCATTGGTTCTGGCGGCGCATGGCCTGTCCCATTCCAACTTCCAAGGAATGTCGGTCTGCTACTCGTCGCAACTGATGGGTTGCTAAAATCCATCTCGGTAGAATGGATCATTGCCGCCTGCCGGGAGCATGCGCCCGATGTTGCGGCTCAGATGTTAATTGGATTGGTGCAATACCCGTCAGGCTCTTTGCCTGACGATGTGACCATCATCTTGACTGGAATTTGAAAGGGTTACTAATATGACGGAAAAGGAAATTTGGATTTGCCATGCAAAACGAGATCGACATTGTTCGGGCCGTTTCAGCCCGCCTGGAGCGGGGCGGATTTGCCTACATGCTCACCGGTTCGATGGTTAAACGGGAGGAAGGCAAGGCATGAGCGACACACCGCCTGAAATCTCCGCAAAGCTTCCACGCCACACTCCGAAAGGCCGTTTTGGAGGCCAAAAATTTTATCAGAGGTAGGCCAAAGCCGCCCGAATCAGGATCGCCCCCGCAAGATGACGACGCTCGGTATCAGCCAAAAGGGTAGGAAGGGTTAAATCCTTTCTGCAAGATTCTCGCGGTTTTGATGTAATGGAGATGCCCGCTGATCTGCCTCTCTTTGACACCGGGAATCGGCGTGTTCGGCGGGACGCCGAACACTGCGGTCGGGACGCCCGCGCTCCCCGGACGCGACCACAATTCTTGGTGGGGCGTCCAAATTAACCCCACCAGTAATGGTGGTTCCGGGGCAAAAAAACCTCAAATTAAGAGTTGTCTCTTTTTCCGTTTTTTTGTAAATTTATGGGGTTGCGGAGGAGACCCAAAATCCATCGCGCAAAGAGTGTTTTTAATCGCAGATTTGATGAGGGAAATTGAGACATGACGAATACCGCGCCAGACCGAACCGAGAAATACGACGCGTCGAAAATTGACAAATTGGAGGGGTTGGAAGCTGTCCGAAAACGACCCGGAATGTATATCGGCGATCCCGATGAACGCGGGCTGCATCATTCTGTCTTCGAGGTGCTGGACAATTCCATCGACGAGCATCTGGCCGGCTTTTGCAATAAGATCGACGTAACCGTCCACGTGGATGGATCGATTTCAATCCGGGACGATGGACGCGGCATTCCGGTGGATACGCATCCCAAATGGCACATGCCGGCGGTCGAATTGGTCCTGACCAATTTACATGCCGGCGGCAAATTCGGGCAGGGGGCTTATAAATATTCCGGCGGCCTTCATGGGGTCGGCGCCAAGTGCGTCAATGCGTTGTCGGACTGGTTCAAGGTGGAGGTGTCGCGCGATAACCTGGTTTATTACATGGCGTTCGAGCAGGGCGTGACCAAGCAAAAGCTGGAGGTCATCGGCAAATCCAAGAGCACCGGCACACTTATCACCTTCAAGCCCGATCCGACGATATTCACCATCACGACGGAGTTTAAATTTGACCTGCTGGCCAACCGGTTGCGCGAACTGGCCTTTTTGAATCCGGGCCTGGAGATCAATTTGAAGGACGAGCGGGTGGAGAACAAGCGGGAGACGTTCCTGTATCGCGAGGGCATCGCGCAATTTGTGCGGCAGCTTGGCCGCAACAAAGAGGTGCTCCATCCCAAACCGATCGTGTTGTCGCGGCAAAAGGACGAGGTCATCGTGGATTGCGTCCTGCAATACAACGACAGCTACACCGACCAAATTCTTTGCTTCGCCAACTCGATTGCCAATTCGGACGGCGGGACGCATTTGACCGGCTTCCGCACCGCGCTGACGCGCGCCATCAATCAATACGCGCGCTCGAATGAGATGCTGAAGGAAAAGGACCCGGCCATATCGGGCGATGACGTGCGGGAAGGGTTGGTGTGCGTGTTGAGCGTCAAGCTGCCCAATCCGCGATTTGAATCGCAGACCAAGGTCAAGCTCGTCAACACCGAGATCGAAGGCGTCGTTTCGTCCATTGTTTATGAGGGTTTGATGAGTTTCTTTGACGCCAATCCGCCCGTGGCGCGGAAGGTGGTGGATAAGAGCCTGATGGCGGCGCGCGCGCGCGAGGCGGCGCGCAAGGCGCGCGACACCGTGCGCAAAAGTGCGCTGACCGGGGGCGGGCTGCCCGGCAAACTGGCCGATTGCTCGGACCGCGATCCGGCCAACACGGAACTTTACATTGTGGAAGGGGATTCGGCCGGCGGGTCGGCCAAGCAGGGGCGGGACCGGAAATTCCAGGCCATCCTGCCCATCCGGGGCAAGCTGATCAACGTGGAAAAGGCGCGGCTGGACAAGGTGCTGCAGAACACCGAAATCCGCACCATGATCACGGCCATCGGCACGGGGATAGGCGACGGGGAAGGGGAGGGGGCGTTTGACGGGACCAAATTGCGCTATCACAAGATCATCATCATGACGGATGCGGACGTGGACGGCTCGCACATCCGGACTTTATTGTTGACATTTTTTTACCGGCAGATGCCGCAACTGGTGCGGCAGGGATATGTTTATATCGCCCAGCCGCCGCTCTACCAGATCGCGCGCAAAAAGCGGGTGGAATACGTGGATGACGATGTGCAGATGAACAAAATCCTCATCCAGCTTGGCACGGAGGACGTGCGCCTGCGCGATTTGGCGACCAACAAGGAGATGTCCGAAAAGCAACTGGGGGAAATCCTCGATCTGCTCGCGTCACTGGACAAATACGTGCAGTCCCTGCGGCGGCATGGGGGTGAATTTGGCGATTACATCGAGCACCGTCATTCCGCCACCCATGAATTGCCCCGGCACCTGGTCAAGGTGCGCGATGGCAATGATGAAACGGTGCATTATTTTCACACCGAGAAGGAACTGGACGAGTTTGGCACGGCGAACCCGGACTTGAAATTATTCGGCGAAGAGACGGACACGACGATGATCGAGAAGGCCGAGCGGGAAAAGAGCGACAAGCCGAGAAACGGGAACACGCGCCGGGCGCGGCACGTTGAGCTGCACGAAAGCAAGGCGGTGATGGATTTGCTGGCCCAGTTGGAGAAGAAGGGCCTGAACGTGGAGCATTATTCCGCGCAGGACAAGCCGCTGTTCGAATTGATCGAGGGCGAAGGCGAACGGGCCACATTCAAGCTGCTTTTTTCCATTGCTGAAATTCTGGCCGGGGTCAAGGAGGCGGGCAAACGCGGCATTCAGATCAAACGCTTCAAGGGCCTGGGCGAAATGAACGCGAGGGAATTGTTCGAAACGACCATGAACCCGGAGCACCGCAAACTCCTGCGCATCGATATGACGGACCTAGTCGAAGCCGAGGAAATGTTCACCAAACTGATGGGCGACGAGGTGGAGCCACGCCGCCAATTCATCGAAGACAACGCCCTGAACGTGCGGAACCTGGACGTTTAAAACCGCGGCACGCCAATCACTTTTTTATAATCCATGCCAGACGAACCCGGGCAAAACGGACCCGACGAGACAAACCAATTGCCGGTCGGGAACACGCCGCTTTTTGCGGCCAACGAAAAAATTGAGAAAATCAACGTCGCCGACGAGATCAAGAATTCATTCCTGGATTACTCGATGTCGGTGATTATTTCCCGCGCCTTGCCAGACGTGCGGGACGGGTTGAAGCCATCGCAACGGCGCATCTTGTTTGCCATGCAGGATTTGTCCCTGTATCCCAACCGGCAACATCGCAAGTGCGCCAAGATTTGCGGGGACACGAGCGGCAATTATCATCCGCACGGCGAGGCGGTGATTTACCCGACGCTGGTTCATATGGCGCAACCTTGGGCGATGCGCCAGCCATTGGTGGACGGACAGGGAAACTTCGGTTCGGTCGAGGGCGACCCTCCCGCAGCCATGCGATATACCGAAGCGCGGCTGACTCATTTAGGCGCGGCGCTCATGCAGGACATGGATAAGGAAACGGTCGATTTTGTCCCGAATTACGATGAAACTCGCACCGAACCAACCGTCTTTCCCGCCGCCTTTCCCAACCTGCTGGTCAACGGGGGCACCGGCATCGCGGTGGGCATGGCCACCAACATGGCCCCGCATAATCTTGGGGAAGTGATCAACGGCATTTGCGCGCAAATTGACAATCCGGACATTGGCATCGAGCAATTGATGCAACACATCAAGGGGCCGGATTTTCCGACCGGCTGCATGGTCTGCGGGTTGGAAGGGATCAAGGATTATTTCAAGACGGGACGGGGCAGCGTGAAAATCCGCGGCAAGGTGGGTGTGGAGGAACTCAAGGGCAGCCGCGAACAGATTATCATCACCGCCATTCCCTACAACGTCAATCGCGCCACCCTGGTCGAACGCATTGCGGAACTGGTCAATGAGAAGGTCATCACCGACATCACGGCCGTGCGCGATGAGTCCGACGAAAACACGCGGGTGGTGATTGAAATCAAACGCGACGCCATTGCCAAGGTTGTCATAAATAATTTGTACCAGCACACCGCGCTGGAAAGCAGTTTCGCGGTCAATTCCCTGGCCATCGACCACGGCCGCCCCAAGACCCTGGGTCTCAAGGAATTAATCAATTGCTACATCGAGCACCGCCGCGAAGTAGTCATCCGCCGCGCCCGCTTCGATTTGCGCAAGGCGGAGGAGCGCGCCGAGACTTTGGACGGCTATCTCATCGCCTTGGCCAACTTGGACGAATTCATCCGCATCATCCGGCAGTCGAACAACCGCGAAGAGGCCAAGATCAAGTTGCTGGCCTTCGACTTTACCCGCCAGCAGGTGGAACATATCGGCGTGGTCATCCGCAGCGAGGCGCGCCTGACGAGCGGGCGCTATTCCTTCAGCGAAGCCCAGGCCAACGCCATTCTGGAACTGCGCCTATACCAATTGACCGCGTTGGAGACGGGCAAGGTGCGGGCCGAATACACGCAGTTGCTCGAACGCATCAAGGATTTGCTTGACATACTGGCGAGGGAGGCGCGCGTCTTCGCCATTATCAAAGCGGAGTTGAAGGAGATTAAGGAAAAATACGCCACGCCGCGTTTGACGGAGCTGATTCCTGACGAGGGCGAAATCGCCATCGAAGACCTGATCGCCAACGAAGGGGTCATCATCACGATCACCCATGCCGGTTTGATCAAGCGCACCAATGTCAGTTCCTACCGCGCCCAGCGCCGCGGGGGCAAAGGCGTCATCGGCATGACCACCCGCGAAGCGTCGGCCACGCCGGGCGAGGCGGAGGATTTTATCGAGCATCTTTTCACCGCCAGCACGCATGATTATCTGATGTTTTTCACCGACACCGGGCGGGTGTACGTGGAACGCGTCCACGAAATCCCGGACATGGGGCGCGCCGCCAAGGGCCGCAGCATAGCCAACCTGCTCGAATTGAAGGCCGAGGAGAAAATCGCGGCGCTCATTCGTGTCATTTCCAAGACAGGCCCGAACAAGGAGGACATCACCTGGACGCAGCCGGGCGAAGTGTTCTTTGCCACGCAGAAGGGCACCGTCAAGAAAACTTCGCTGAATGAATTTGGCAACGTGCGCAAAGGCGGCATCATCGCCATCACCATTGAACAGGGCGACGCCCTCATCGACGCCAAGCTCACCCGCGGCGGCATGGTTGAAACCAACGAAGTTACAAATCCCGGCGACGATGTGGTGCTGATTACGCGCGAGGGCATGAGCATTCGATTCTCCGAATCGGACGTCCGGTCCATGGGCCGCAGCGCCGCCGGAGTCCGCGGCATTAACCTCGAAGCATCCGATGCTGTCGTGGCCCTGGCGGTGGTGGTGTCGGACGCGACGTTGCTTGTCGCCGGTGAAAATGGCATTGGCAAACGAACCGATTTTGCGGAGTACCGCCCTCAGTCCCGCGGCGGCAAGGGCATCATCACGATGAAGACCAACGAGAGGACGGGCAACGTCGTTGGCGCGCTAACCGTCAAGGATGCGGACGAGATCATGCTCATCACCGTGACCGGCCAGATGGTCAGGACGCGCGTCAGCGATATCCGCGAAGCTGGCCGCAACACTCAAGGCGTGAAACTTATTGACTTGGAAGGACCCGACAAACTCAAGGCCATCGCCCCGGTCATCAGCGAAGAAAAGGAAGAGGGTGAGGAACCTGCTACTCCCGCGCCACCCTCGTAGTGGGCTGATTTGCAACGGCTGAGATTACATGCCCATGATCTGGTAGCCGCAATCGACGTAGAGGACTTGGCCGGTGATAGCCGCCGCGCCGTCGCTTGCCAAAAAAGTTCCGGTTGCGCCCAGTTCATCGGGCAGGACATTGCGTTTGAGCGGGGCGTGAGCTTCGTAGTGTTTGAGCATGTCCGTGAAACCGGCTATGCCGCGGGCCGCCAAAGTATTGACAGCGCCGGCGCTGATGCAGTTGACCCGGATTTTCTTCGGACCCAAATCGTAGGCCAGGTAGCGGGCGCAGGCCTCGAGCGATGCCTTGGCCACGCCCATCACGTTGTAATGCGGCACGACTTTTCTCGATCCGTAATAGCTCATGGCCACGATGCTGCCGCCTTCGGTCATGAGCGGGGCCGCGCCGCGGGCCAGCGCCACCAGCGAATAGGCGCTGACATCGTGGGCCACACGGAAGGCTTCACGGGTGGTGCCCAAAAAATCGCCTTCCAGCGCCTCGCGCGGAGCGAAGGCCACGGAGTGAAGGAGCAAATGGAGCCGGCCAAATTTGCCGCCAAGTTCGGCGAAGACGCGTGCGATTTCATCGTCCTTGGTGACGTCGCAGGGGAGAAGCAGTGTATCGGCTCCGAAGACGCCAGCCAGTTCCGCGACGTTGTCCTTCAGCCGCTCGCCCTGGTAGGTGAAGGCGAGGGTGGCGCCGGCCTCGTGCCAGGCTTGGGCGATGGCCCAGGCAATGGACCTTTTGTTGGCCACACCAACGACTAAACCGATTTTTCCAGCAAGTAACGACATTCGTAATATTGGTCTTAATCCTAATCTTAATCTCCATCGTCCATTTTGGATTAAGATTAAGATTAGGAATCAAGAACCGCCATCTCAAAAATGACCCTGCGCTTCATTTGCGCAACTGGACCAGGAGGTCCTTGCTTTCCACCGTCTCGCCCACTTGGGCGAAAATCGCGGCCACTGTTCCCTCACGGGAGGCGTAAAGGGTGCTTTGCATTTTCATGGCCTCGAGTGTCAATAATTTATCGCCCTTGCCCACTTTGCTCCCGACACTCACCGCCAGCGAAGTGATCAGGCCGGGAATGGGCGCGGGAATCTGGAACGGGTCGGCCAGATCGGCTTTGGGGCGTGCGACGGCCTTGGGCTGGACGGCGCGATCCAGAACGGTCACTTCGCGGGTCATGCCGTTGAGTTCGAAAACAAGAGCGCGCCGCCCATCCTTGTCCACATCGCCGCGGTGAATGAATTTGATGAAGAGCGTTTTTCCCTCCTCGATATCGACGGAGATTTCTTCGCCTGGTTTCAGGCCGTAGAAAAAGGCGGGCGTTGGGAGGACCGCTACGTTGCTGTAATCGCGGGAGAACCTGGCGAATTCGGCGAAAACTTCCGGGTACATCAAGTGGCTGTACAAGTCGTCCTGGGTCGCTTCGTGCTTGAGCTTGTGGGACAGTTCCTTCCTGATTTTTTCCAGATTGAGCGGTTTCAGGCCGGCGCCGGGCCGGCCGCGAAGCGGCTTGCAGTCTCCCAAGATGATTTTTTGAAGTTTTTTGGGCCAGCCTCCGGCGGGCTGTCCGAGCTGGCCCATCAACATGTCGATGACGGAAGCGGGGAAGGGGACACTGCCGGGTTCAAGATTCATAACGTCGGCGGGCTTGATGCCGCGCGAGATGAGAAACATCGCTATGTCGCCCACGACCTTGCTGCTGGGAGTGACTTTGACGATGTCGCCGAAAAGCTGGTTGACTTCGGTGTAGGTGCGGGCGATTTCCGGCCAGCGCTGGCCCAGGCCCATGCTGGCGGCCTGTTCCTTCAAATTGGTGTACTGGCCGCCGGGCATTTCGTGGTTGTAAACATCCGCCGTTCCGGCGCGCGGGGCGGTGTTGAAGGGCGCATAATAGGCGGAGACATCTTCCCAATAGTCGGAAAACTCGTTGAGCGCGGCCAAATCAAGGCCGGTGTCGCGCGGAGTATGGGCCAGGGCGGCCACGATGGAATTAAGATTGGGCTGGCTGGTGGAACCGCTCATTGAGGCGAGGGCGAGATCGACCACATCGACCCGCGCCTCGCTGGCCTTTAAGATGGAGGCGGAGTTGACGCCGCTGGTGTCGTGAGTGTGAAAGTGAACGGGCAGCCCGATTTCTTCCTTGAGCGCCTTGACCAGCGCGTAAACGGCAAAGGGCCGGCACAGGCCCGCCATGTCTTTGACCGCCAAAAAATGCGCCCCCATTTTTTCCAATTCCCTGGCCAGCTTGACGTAGTATTTGAGCGAATATTTCGTCCGCAGGGGATCGAGAATGTCCCCGGTGTAACAAATCGCCGCCTCGCAAACGGCGTGGGTTTGGCGAACCGCGGCCATGGCAGCTTGCAAATTCGGGGTGTAATTGAGCGAATCGAAAATGCGGAAAATATCAATGCCGGCGGCGGCAGCTTGTTTGACGAAACCGGCGACGACGTTGTCCGGATAATTGGAATAACCGACGGCGTTGGCGCCGCGAAAGAGCATCTGGAAACAGATGTTGGGAATTTTCGCGCGCAGGAGCCGCAGGCGATCCCAAGGATCCTCATGCAGGAAACGCATCGCGGTGTCGAAGGTGGCGCCCCCCCACATTTCAAGGCTGAACAATTGGGACGCGCGCCGCGCCACGGCGGGAGCGACGGCCAGCATGTCGTAGGAACGCACGCGCGTGGCGAGGAGTGATTGATGCGCGTCGCGGAAAGTCGTGTCCGTGATGAGCAGGCGCTTCTGGCGCAGAGTCCACTCGGCAAACTTTTTCGGCCCCAATTTGAGCAGCAATTGGCGCGTGCCGTCCGGCGGGAGTTCCTTGTGGTCGTGAGGCGGGGGAGCCACCGGGGGCAGGACGGCGTTGAGCACATGGCCCTTGGCTTGGGGATTGCCGTTGACAATAACGTCGCCCAGAAAAGCCAGCAGTTTGGTGGCGCGGTCCCGGCGAGGCATGAATTTGAAAAGATCGGGCGTCGTATCGATGAGCGTGGTTGCCGCCCGGCCCGAGCGGAAAACCGGATTGGCGATGACGTTCTCCAAAAATGGAATGTTTGTCTTGACGCCGCGTATCCGAAATTCGCGCAAGGCCCTGTCCATGCGCTGCAAGGCCAGCTCGAAATCCCGGCCAAAGGTGGTGATTTTTACCAGTAACGAGTCGTAAAAAGGCGTAATTACAGCGCCGGCGTAACCCATGCCGCCGTCAAGACGAACTCCCTGTCCGCCGGTGGAGCGGTAGGTCAGAATCCTTCCGTAATCGGGGGTGAACTTGTTCTCGGGGTCTTCGGTCGTGACGCGGCACTGCACCGCGCACCCCACACGCGGCATTTCCTCCTGAGGCGAGAGATTGATTTCCGGCCCGCGCAAAGCGCAGCCCTGCGCGACAAGGATTTGCGAGCGCACCAAATCAACGCCGGTGATGACCTCGGTGACGGTATGTTCGACCTGGATGCGCGGATTAACTTCGATGAAATACCACTGATGCTTGTCAAGATCATAAAGAAATTCGACCGTGCCGGCGTTGTCGTAGCGGACGGCGCGCGCCAGGCGCACGGCGGCCTGGCATAATTCGTTCCGCACGGCTTCGGGCAATGCGACGGCAGGGGCGATTTCAATGACCTTTTGGTGGCGGCGCTGCACGGAGCAATCGCGTTCATGGAGATGCAGGACGTTGCCGTGGTGGTCGCCCAGGATCTGCACTTCGATGTGCTTGGCGCGGGGGATGTACTTTTCCAGAAAGACGGCAGGATTACCGAAGGCGCGGCCGGCTTCGCTTTGCGCTTCATCGAGCAGATGGCCGAGGTCCGCTGATTTCTGCACCACCCTCATGCCGCGTCCACCGCCGCCAAAGGCTGCTTTGACGATCAGCGGGAAGCCGATATCATGGGCGATCTTCAAGGCTGCGGAGCGGTCCGTCACCGGTTCCTCGGTGCCGGGCAAAGTGGGAACGCCGGCCTTCCGGGCCAGGTCGCGGGCGGCGACTTTGTTGCCCATCAATTCGATGATTTCAGGGCGGGGGCCGACGAAGGTGATGCCCGCTTCGACGCAGGCACGGGCGAACCCCGCATTCTCGGCCAAAAAGCCGTAACCGGGATGGATGAGATCAATCTGCTTTTCCCTGGCCAGCGCGATGATCCCGGGAATATCGAGGTAAGCGCCAACGGGGCCTTTTCCCTCGCCGACGAGATACGCTTCGTCGGCCTTGAAACGGTGGATGCTGAGACGGTCTTCCTGAGCGTAAATGGCCACGGTGCGCAACCCCAGTTCGGTGGCCGCGCGAAAGACGCGAATGGCAATTTCGTTGCGATTGGCAACGAGCAGTTTTTTAGCTGTGCACAGCGAGAGGCTCATATTGGCGGGGGTGTATATAATCGGGGAGGAGCCTGGTTCAAAGGCTAAAGTGACCGGATCAGGCGGCCTTGCGGTTTTGCCACAAATTGGCCGTCTTGGAACACGGTTTGGCCGCGCAGCAGCGTCCGGCGCACGGAGCCGCGCAAGTGGCGGTCCACATAAGGGCTTTGCCGGTGGCGATAAAGCAAGTTCTCCGAGCGAACGTCGAAGCTTTCGTTCAGGCTGACCAGCGCGAGGTCGGCGTCGTTGCCGGCGGCGATGCGGCCTTTGCCGGGCAACTTAAAGCGGCGCGCTACGTTGGCCGAACAAAACCGCAACAACAGGGCCAGATCCGCCTGCCGTTCGAAATGGCCGAGCGTAACCAGCAGGGGCATTAAATGCTGCGCGCCGGAAATCCCGCCCCAAACCTTGAAGAAGTTCGACGACTGTTTCATTTCCGGCGGCGAGGGGGAATGATCAGAACCGACTGTCAAAATATTTGCGGCCAATAATTCCTCCCATAACTGCTCGCGCTCCGGCGCGGGCCGCAAAGGGGGCGCGCACTTGGCCAGGGGGCCGATTTTTTCAACGTCCTCGTCGGTCAGGGCGAGATAATGCGGGCAGGTTTCGCAGGTGACATTGACGCCGGCCTTGCGCGCAGCCGCGATCAGGCGCACACCTGCCGCGCAACTGACATGCACCACATGCAGGGCGCAACCGGTTTCGCCAGCCAGATCAATGGCGCGCCGGATGGCGTCCAATTCGGCTTCAATGGGACGTGAAGCCAAATAATCACGAATCCCCGTGCGATTTGCGGCGGCGGCTTCAGCGGCGAGGCGCGAGGTCAGGCTCTCGCTTTCGGCGTGGACGGCGACGGGCAATTGCAGGGCGGCCGCGCGCTTCATGCCTTCGCGCAAGACGCTATCTCCGACACAGGCAAAATCGTCGATGCCGCTGTTGCACATGAAGGCTTTAAAGCCAATCACCCCGCATCGGGCCAGCTCATCCAGTTGGTCCAGATTGTGTGGGACCAGCCCTCCCCAGAACGCGAAATCAACGAACGATTTCTGCTCCGCCAGGGCCTGTTTTTCCCGAAAACTTTTGGCGTCGAGAGTGGGGGGATGCGCGTTCAGGGGCATGTCGAAGAACATCGTGCCGCCGCCCGCGGCCACGGCGCGCGAGCCTGTGTCGATTCCTTCCCAGTCGGTGCGGCCAGGTTCGTTGAAATGAACGTGTGCATCAATCACGCCGGGAAAAACATGCAATCCGGTGGCGTCAATTGTCTGCCGGGCGGTGCCGGCGAGGCGCGGTTCGACAGCGGCGATTTTTCCCGCGGCAATCCCAACGTCCGCGCGAGTCACCGCCGATTCGGTGACAACCAGTCCGCCGCGGATGATCAGGTCCAACGAGTTCATGCGTCCTCAACTTCCGCGATACGTGCTGTATGACCACGGCGAACACAGCAGCGGCACATGATACGATGCGGTCGAGTCCGCGATGCCGAAGCGCACAGGCACGCGGTCCAGGAAACGGGGTCCCGGAGCCGCGCCGGGCTGGGTTGCGAAATAATCCCCGACGAAAAACACCAGTTCGTATTCGCCCGGGCGCAATTCCTGCCCCTCGAGCAGCGGAGCGTCGGTGCGGCCATCGGCGTTGGTGCGGACCGTCTTAAGCAACTGGCGCTGCAGGCCGTTCAGGGACCAGAGTTGGATTTGCATGTCCCGCGCCGGCAGGCCGCGCGCGGTGTCAAGAACATGAGTGCTCAGTTTAGCTTGCATGGTTCACTCCACTATCAAATCGCCCAGCCGCAGGCGGGCGATTTTAAAAATTTCCTCCAACGCGGCCCGGATTTCGTCGTCCTGCGAATTCTGTAGCCGTCGCGCAAAGCCTTCGAGAATGGCTGCCTTATTATTCAGCCGCGCGCAAATGACAAACGGAAAACCAAACTTCCGCCGGTAGGCCTCGTTTTGCCTGTGAAACAGCGCCGTCTCCCCGGGCGTCAGGCTGTTCAGCCCGGCGGAGGACTGTTCGGCGAAGGATTCCGCAGTCAGAGCCAGGCGGCCCGCCAGGTCGGGGTGGGCGCGGATCAAGGCCAGTTTTTTTTCGTCGGAAGCGCTTCGCACCACGTCACACATCGCGGCGAGCAACTCGGCCCTCCTGGGAAACGGCCTGAGACGGGCTGCTTCCTGTGCGATCCAAGGGGAACTTTCAAAAACGGCTCCGGTCACGCGGACAAAGTCCCCGGCGCTGAGCGCGTTCAGTTGAGCCATGGTGTAGCTTGTTTGCATCCGATTGCGTTTTTAGCGTGTCATTGGCGACGACTTACTTACGATAGCCATGTCAACGGACAAAGCGATATGAAACTTCTGCATAATCAATATGGCAAGGCGCGGGTCCGCGTCATGAAAGTTACGCGGCGCGGCGGGCGGCATTCACTGAAAGAGCTTGAAATCGCCGTCATGCTGCAAGGACGCTTCGACACTTCCTACACCAAAGGCGACAACCGCCTGGTCGTTCCGACCGACACCATGAAGAACACCGTGAACGTGCTGGCGAAGGAAAAACTGGGCGAGGAGATGGAGGCGTTCGGCGTTGTCGTCGGGCAGCATTTTCTGAAGACCTATCCCCAAGTGGAGACGGCCCAAGTGCGACTGACGGAACGGTGTTGGGAGCGCATCGCGGTGCGGGGCCGGCCGCACGCCCATAGTTTCACCGAAAAAGGCCCGGCCAAACCGTTCGCCGAAGTGACCTGTTCGCGCAAGGAGACCACGGTGCAATCCGGCATCAACGATTTGCTGATCCTTAAAACCACGCAGTCAGGATTCGAAGGCTACGATGTCCAGGACAAATTCACCACGCTGCGTGAAACCAAGGACCGAGTCTTCGCCACCCAACTGCGCGCGGCCTGGTTTTATGCGCGACAGCCGGCAAGCCATGCCCGAACCAACGCGCGGATTCTGGAGGCTATGCTGAAGGTGTTTGCCTGCACCTACAGTCCTTCGGTGCAGGCGACGCTTTTTCAGATGGGCGAAGCCGCATTGAAGGCCGCGCCGGAGATTTCAAAGATCACACTGGCCATGCCCAACAAGCATTGCCTGCTCATCAACCTGACCCCGTTCGGCCTCGAGAACCGCAACGAGCTATTCCTGCCGACGGACGAGCCGCACGGACAAATCGAGGGCACCATCACGCGCGATTGACGGGGCCGTCAGCGGCGCGCGCCCAGGGCGGCGAGGAGCTTCTCGTGGATGCCGCCGAAACCGCCGTTGCTGAAAACACAGACGACGTCGCCGCCCACCGCCTCCTTTTTCAAATGCGCGACTATGGCGTCCGCATCTGTCAAATACACGGCATTGCGGCCGTCCGATTGGATGTCCTGAAGCAGCTTTTGCGGGTCGAGCCTTTCCTCCGGCTTGAGCTGTTCCTGGCGGGCGACTTGCGACACCACCACCGCGTCGGCCTGGTGAAAGGCCCGGGCCAGCTCGTTTTGAAAGACGTTGCGGCGGGTGGTGTTGGAGCGAGGCTCGAACACGGCCCAGATGCGGTCGTGCGAGTATTTCAAGCGCAAGGCGGCCAGCGTTTCGCGGATGGCGGTGGGGTGATGCCCGAAATCGTCCACCACCGTCACGCCGCCGACGACGCCCCGGATTTCCATGCGGCGCTTGACGCCCTTGAACGTGTCGAAGGCGCCCTGGATTTGTTTGTTGGACAACCCGCAATGCTTGGCGCAGGCCACGACGGCGAGGGCGTTGCGCACGTTGAATTCCCCGACCATGTTGAGATGGAACTTAAAACTGGGAATTTCAAACTCGGCGGCTGTCGGACCGTAACGCAAATTGAAGCCCTGGATGCTGTTGCCTTCGCCCAAGCCAAAGCGTTTGACCGGACAATGCGTGACGCCGAGGAGGGGGGCCAGATTTGGGTCGTCGCCGTTGGCAAGGAGCTGGCCGTTGCGGGGGATGAGATTGATGAGGCGTTTGAACGAGGTTTGGATGGCGGCCAGGTTTTCAAAAATATCCGCGTGATCGAATTCCAGGTTGTTGATGATGACGACTTCCGGCAAGTAATGGACGAACTTGCTGCGCTTGTCGAAGAAAGCCGTGTCGTATTCATCGCCCTCGATGATGAACCACGGGCTGGCGGTGAAACGGGCGCCTTCGCCGAAATTGTTGGGCAGGCCGCCGATGAGGAAGCTGGGATTCAACCCGTTGTGCTCGAAGACCCAGGCCAGCAGGGAGGTGGTGGTCGTCTTGCCATGGGTGCCGGTGACGACGAGCGAACGCTTGCCCCGAATGAAGAATTCCTTGAGCAATTCGGGCAGCGAACAATAACGCAGCTTGTGTTCCAGGACTGCTTCCGCCTCGGGATTGCCGCGGGAAATGGCGTTGCCGATGACCACGAGGTCCGGCTTCGAGGCGAGGTTTGATTCGGCATAAGCCGGCATGACGTCGATTTTTTTCGCGGCCAGGAAAGTGGACATCGGCGGATAGACATTTTGGTCCGAGCCTGAGACGGCATAGCCCTGGTCGCGGAGCGCGGCGGCGACGGCGGCCATGGCTGTACCGCCGATGCCGACGAAATGGACAGATTTAATATCAGAAAGCATGAGGAGCCATGATGGCGGAATTTGGGAGACAGGGAAGAAAATTTAACCGCATGGGGCACATGGGGGCGAATCCAAACACTGCCACCATTGGATGAAACAAACCCCTCTCCCTATCCCTCTGGGCTTGCCACGAAAAAGCGGACACAAAAGTTGTGTAAGTCATTAGTTAATTGTTTTGGGTTTCGAAGTCAATGGGGGAACGGTAGCCGAGCGAGCTGTGCAGGCGTCGGCGGTTGTAAAACAC
>JBKQUS010000206.1:0-3146 GCA_052325505.1 Limisphaerales bacterium | reverse complement strand
CGGCAATCACTCGCGACGACGGGCTTCGCTGCCCGTTTGGTGTAGCTGATACACCCAAAGCCGCGTTCAGTCTCATAAGCTTCGGACAAAAAGTCTGAACTTATGAAACGTCGTTACATCCTCTACCGTCGCAAACGCGGCGGCATGTTCTACATCGAAGACACCGAAACCCGGAAGCAGGAAAGCACTGGCACGCGGAATCGCGCCGAGGCCACGTCGCTGCTCAACGCCCGCAATGAATCCATCCGCCAGCCGCATCTGAATCTCCAGATCGCGAAGGCATACCTGGCCGGAACGGATTCAGGCGTCGCGACCCGGACATGGCAACAAGCTCTTGAGTCCATCATCGAGACCAAAAGCGGTCCAACGCAGGATCGCTGGCGGCAGGCAGCCAAACAAGCCGCGTTGGACCTAATTCGCCATCGCGTCATTCTTGAAACGCAAGGCGAGCATCTGCTCGCCTGCCTCAAGGCGGGCACGGTCAGCACGAATGTCCACCTGCGGAAACTTCATAACTTCTGCCTTTCAATGAACTGGCTGCCGTGGCCGATTATTCCCAAGCGTCTCTGGCCGGAAGTGCGCTTCAAGGAAAGACGCGCCATCACCAGCGAAGAACATCAGCTCATCATCGGGCGGGAAAAGAACCCGGAGCGGCGCAGGTTCTACGAACTGTGCTGGCATCTTGGCGGTTCTCAAACCGACATCGCCAATCTCAAGGCGGAGGACATTGACTGGCCCAACCAAACCATCGCTTATACCCGGCAGAAAACTGGCAGTCTGGCCATGATTCATTTTGGCCCGGACATTGAAGCCGTCTTGCGGCAAATGCCGGCAACCGGCCCGTTGTTTCCCTACCTGCAATCCGTTCGCTGTGGCGACCGCGCCACGGAGTTTCACCAACGCTGTGTGGGGCTGGGAATCAACGGGGTTTCGTTGCACTCCTATCGCTACGCTTGGGCGGAGCGGGCGAAAACGTGCGGCTACCCGGAGCGGTTTGCACAAGAAGCCCTCGGACACAACAGCAAGGCCATTCACCGTGCCTACGCCCGCAAGGCGCAAGTCAGACTGCCTTCGCTGGAAAGCTACGAAAAGCAAAACATGGAAGGCCGCATTGTCCCATTGCTCCCGCGCCTGCCAAAGCCCGAAGCCAATGGTCACTCGTTTTCGGCGGCTGGTTAAGTGTCCGGCTTTCTAGGAATCGCCATAGCCGTCTGCGCCAGTGAAAAAATAATTAAACTATTTTTCACCTTGCAAACATTGAATGAAAACGGTGTCGAAACTGAAAACCAGCCAAGTCGCCCCGCGTAAAATCAGCGTGCTTTTGTGTCAAGTGCCGGCGGCAACAGCGGTTTTGTTCAATGTTTGCAAGGGTTCGGTCACTCAATTCGCAGTTCAACAAAAGCGCGCCTGATAAAATAGTGGTGTCGTTGAATGAATCAGCGACGCAACCAGGAAAGCAAAATATGGAAACAACTGAAATGACGGACACACTCAAAAGCATCAACACAACTCCGCATCTTTGCCGGAGCAAGGTGAAACAAACCGCGCTGGAAATTGCCGCCGCGATCCGGCCAGCCAATAAATTCAGCCGGGTTGGCATGAGCTTCGTTGAACGCATCGAAGCAAAAGTCCGCGCTGCCATCCGTGAGGAAGTCAGGATTCATCCCAGCAAAGGCAAGACCCTTTTATGATACGTCCACCCGACGTGTTGAATCGTTTGCCTCACGCGCGCCCGCGAGCCTGTTGCTTGCGGGCGTTGCGTTCCCGCCAATAGCTGGCGATGGCATCGCTGGCGCGGGCGAGCCATTTCTCGTCGCGCCGGAATTGTTCCAGCGTTTCCGTGGCAAAGAACTTCGTGCTGTTGCGGGCGGGATGGCCTAGCGGTTTCAACAAACCTGCGGTTACGAGCCGGGGAATCTCGTGCGGTTCAAAGCCGAGAAACCACGCCGCCTGGTTCGCGTCGAGCCGGGCGGGAACAACCTTCCAACTGAGAAATTCCGTTTGTTGAGCGGTCACATTCATACGGTGGTGATGACTTATAGATGGGTTGGTGGCCGCCCTCGCGGGCGGCGGAACACGGGCATGATCTGGCCGGCTTTCAAATCCTTTAAGGTCAGGCCGGGCAAAATATCCGCGACCTCGACCTTGAGCGCGTAAGCCAGAACTGGAATATAAACTGCCGGCACCACGGCCCGGCCGGTTTCCCAATTAGCAATCATGTCGCGCGTGATCGGGGCATGAAAAGCGCGAAGCCAGACGGAAAGTTCGTCCTGGGAACGGTTCTGCTGGCGGCGAAGCTGGCGCACGCGCAGTCCGATTTGAGAGTAGATGGTTGAGTTCATACTGGAATGGCCGCCCCGTGAGCGTGGCGAGACAAACGGGTTTGAGTTTATTTTTCGCTGTGTCATAACGTGTTTTCACCGGGCAAATTCGCCTCGGCCTGTCCTTGCCGGTCTTTTCCTGCCTCCCTATCCAATGGTGCGAACTGTTCACGGAATTCACGTCGTAGCCAATGACTTCCGGCATCGGAATTCAGGAGCCGGCGCAATGTTGCGCGGCCCTCACGCAAACGGAGCGAGACAAGATCAACAGAGCGATTGAGCTTGGCGGCGATTTGCCGCCGGGTGAGTCCGCCGAAATAATACCACAGGATGACTTGGCGATAATTCCGATTCAGGGCGCGAAGCAGGGCCAACAACAGAGTGCGGTTGTCATGCCACACGAGGTTCTCAAACGGGTCATTGCGGTCCCTTTCACTGCTCACATGGGCGAAACGGCAGGGCTTGCGGTCGAAATTCCGAAGAACGCTGTCCAGCGCCAAATGGCGCGTGGCGAAGTCCGTTCGGACCGCGCTTGCCGGTTTTATGGGTTTGTCCGGCTTTGGCGGCGGCAACAGCGCCGGGAGGGCGAAAATTTCCGCCGCGTTGAAACCGGGCAGCAAGTCGTTTACTTGGGCGTTGAGGGTATGGGCCAGGAAAGGGACCAATCGCGCCGGAATTTCACTCCGGGAGTTTTCCCAGTCGGCAATCACGGTTGGGGTGATGGGCACGCCCAGCTCATGGCAGCGATTTGCGTAGGCTTGCTGGGATTTGAACCATTGCTTGCGGAGCGCACGAAGACGCTGGCTCAGGTTATGAACGGGTGGA
>JBKQUS010000205.1:0-19083 GCA_052325505.1 Limisphaerales bacterium | reverse complement strand
GTGTTTTACAACCGCCGACGCCTGCACAGCTCGCTCGGCTACCGTTCCCCCATTGACTTCGAAACCCAAAACAATTAACTAATGACTTACACAACTTTTGTGTCCGCTTTTTCGTGGCAAGCCCAGTGGCCATTCCGCAAGCGGAACGCAATGCGAAGTGGCTGACCGCGTATCTGACGAAGAAAACCGGCGAGGATGTTGAGGTGGAAGCATTTGTTGTTTTGCCTGGATGGTGGATTGAGGTCAAAAAGCCGACGCCAAAGGGAACGATGGTGATGAACGCGGATTACCTCAAAAAATATTTGAGGGGAAGGACTGAGCGTTTGCCGGAAGCACAAGCGCGGCGAATCATCGCCGCGCTTGATGAAAAATGTCGGGATGTGGACTTTTGAGAAGAGGCGTCAATTTGCCAAGGGGTCGGCAGGCGGTTTGCGGGTGGTCTTGAGTGATGGATGCGCTCTCCCTGGCAACGGAATCTGCACCGGCAATTGACAATGGGCGAGGAAACCTGACAATTGGCCTGTAGGCGGCGAGCAGCGGAGTGCGCGCCCTGCCAATTCAAGTCTGTGTGCATCTGCATCCGTCGTGATTATTGCCACCGGGGAAATCGCAAAAACGTGAAAAACTTTCTTCCATTGCAACCCGTTGCCCGCCAATATGTTCCGCTCAAATAGGCGGAAAGAGTTTATGACTTTTAAAGAATTTTCGGGATTTACGGCGGCGAAAACCCTTCTGCCCTCAGTAGCTTTCGTAAGCGGCGGGCAGGGCGGTGGGATGGGTGGTCTTGAGTGATGGGAACGCGCCTCCCTGGCGCTGAATTTGAAATTGGGACGGGTCCGACCTGTAGGACGTGTACGGCTTGTCAGACGTTAGATTTCCGGCTGCGAAATGACAACCGGCAGGTTCGCGCCTGCGGCTCGAAATCGGCACACAGCGCCGACGCTACATCACTGAATTAATGATAAATGCGTCAAAACCCGCATAACGGCATGATTGTGGACAAAGGCCGGCAATTTGTTAAGATGCGTTTTTATGTTAAAAATGAGGATTCACGGCCTGTTGTTCGCCCCCTTGGTCTTGTTCACGTTTCCTGTTGTATTGTGCGCGGCTTCGGCAACCTTGGAACCGTCTTTTTGGAAGCAGGCGTCAACGCCGCCGATGGGCTGGAACAGCTACGATGCGTGGGGAACGAGCGTTACCGAGGAGGAGACGCTGGCAAACGCGCGCTACATGCGGGAGCATCTTCTTCGTCATGGCTGGAGATACATTGTCATTGATGCGCGCTGGTATGACTCGATCTCGCCAGATGACGACCGGAACTTCAACCGGGAACGCGTCGGGGCGCGGCTCTTTGCGGATGAGTTTGGGTGCCTGCTTCCCGCGACAAACCGGTTTCCGTCCGCTGCCGATGGCAAAGGGTTCAAGGCGCTCGCCGATCAGATTCACGCCATGGGATTGAAGTTCGGCGTCCACATGATGCGCGGCATTCCGCGGCAGTCGGTCAATGCGAAGACGCCCATCGAAGGCGGCAGTTTCACCGCGGCGGAGGCAGGCAACACCAAAAGTATTTGCAGTTGGTGCCCCGACATGTACGGCGTGAGCAACAACGAGGCCGGGCAGGCGTGGTATGACTCGTGCGCCAGGTTGTGGGCCTGGTGGGGAGTTGATTTTGTGAAGGTGGACGACCTTTCCAATCCTTATAGCGCGCATGAAATTGAAATGATCCGCAAAGCCTTTGACAAATGCGGACGCCCCATCGTTTTGAGCACTTCGCCCGGGCCGACATCGCCCATGCATGCCGATCATATCAGCAAGCAGGCAAATATGTGGCGCATCTCCGGCGACTTCTGGGATCGCTGGCCGGATCTGAACCGCGCCTTTGATTTGCTCGGCAAATGGCAGGGTGTTGGCGGGCCGGGACACTGGCCGGATGCGGACATGATTCCGTTGGGCCACATCGGCCTCAAATGCAGCATTGCCGGGCGTGAACGCCGGACGCGATTCTCAACAAACGAACAGGTCATGCTGATGTCGCTCTGGGCGCTGGCGCCTTCACCGCTCATGCTCGGCAACAACCTGCCCGACACCGATGAGTGGACATTGTCGTTGTTGACCAATGACGAAGTCCTTGCCGTAAATCAAGACGCGCTTGGAAGCCCGGCGGTACGCGCAGCGCAAACCAATGGTACGGAAATCTGGGTGAAAGGACTGAAAGACGGCAGCAAGGCGATTGGGTTTTTCAACCGCACCCCGGCGGCAGCGGAGGTCGAGCTGCATTGGCCGGAGGCAGGGCTGACCGGCAAACAAGCTTTACGCGACCTTTGGGCACACCGGAAGCTCGGCAAGTTCAAGGAGAAATATTCCGTGCGGGTTCCCGCGCACGGGGCCGTTCTCGTGCGTGCCGTCCGATAAGCGCAGCATTGAACACTGACTGGCATCTGCTTTTCCCGCCTCAGCGCCACTCCGAGCCATCCAAAATGAGATGCGCGCTCCCGTGGACCTCAGTAACTGTCGTAGGAAGCGGGCAGGGCGGTGGGATGGGTGTCGAACAAGAAAGGCCTCGGTTGAGTCTCGGCAGTCGGGTTTGTGTTCCCCAGCCAGTTGGCGACGTGCAGGACGGGCGGCTCCGATTTGTATTGGCCGGCAAATGCGCCCATGTGAGCGGGAGTTTTCAGTGTCGCGACCGGTGATGGGTCGGCGGCCTGCGCCATTTCCTCTTTAACCATCGAGATCGCGCTCAAGCCAAGCGCGCCGCACACGGTCAATCCAAATCCATAAGCCAGGAAGGGACGCAGCGTGAAATTGGCGGAAACCCTGTCCCACATGGTCGATTGCCCTTCGCCCTGTTCAAGGCGGGCCCGGATGCTGCCGGATAGTTGGTTCAGGTACCCTGGCGGCGGCTGTTCATGCCGCTTCAACGCCATTAATTTGCGCAATGTCTCAAATTCGCCGGGATCAGAGTTCATATCGCGATTATTTCAGATAGTCCAACAAATAGGCCTGCAACTGCTGTCGCGCGTAAAAAAGCCGCGACCGCACGGTGCCGATGTTGCAATCCATGATCTCGCCGATTTCCTCGTGCGAGAGGCCCTGGATGTCGTGCAACGTCACAACCATTCTGTGGTGTTCTGACAGTTTCAGCATGGCGGCGTTCAATTTATCCTGCAATTCCGCCAGGTTTAAATCCCGCCGCGGCGTCTTCTCCGAGACCAAAGCGACCAGATCGGGGTCGTTTTCGGCGTTGATGTCCACGTCGTTCAGGCTCATGTGCAGGCGGTTTTTGCGCTGCTTGAGGAAGTTGATCGTCTTGTTCACCGCGATGCGATAGACCCAGGTGTAGAAGCTGGAGTCGCCCTTGAAGGTCTTGAGGGCGCGGTAGGCCTTGATAAAGGTTTCCTGGACCAGGTCATTGGCGTCCTCGTGGTTGGACGTCATGTGGTAAACGGTCGCGTAAATGCGTGCCTGATAGCGGCGCACCAACTCGTCATAAGCGCTGACATCGTTGCGCCTGGCTCTTTGCACCAGCTCCAAGTCGCTGGTTTTCTCGCTGTCCGCGTCCGATTCCACTTCAGGAATAACGGCCGGCAACCGGGCGGCGGGTTTTTCCAGTTCTGCTTTCGTAATAAGGTCCTCCCCTAATAATCAACCCCCAGGGCCTCGGTTTGTTCCGCAAGGAATTCAGTCATGCCCATCAACCCGGCGCGGCCCTCTGACGACGGCAAGGTGAGCAGCGCCTGCCGGGCTGCGTTCAAATGATGCTGGATGACGGCGCGGGACTCGGCGAAAGCGTCGTATTTCTCGATCAATTTGATCACTTTGGGCAGGAAGGCCGGCTCCCAATTTTCCAGCCGTTGCCGCAACTGGTTTTGGTCCTGCGGGGTGGCGCGTTCGCGCACGATGAGCAGGGGCAGCGTCATTTTGCCGCCGGCCAGGTCGGCTCCCAAGTTTTTGCCCGCAACGGATTCCGAGCCTAAAATATCCAGGCAATCATCATACAACTGGTAAGCGGTGCCCAGAGCCATGCCATACTGGCGCAAGCTTTCCCGGCGCGCCGCGGTCGCCTGGCTCAAGAAGGCGCCCAAATCGCAGGAAAGCGCGAAAAGCTCCCCCGTTTTCATGGCCACCATTTTAAAATAATCGCCCCGGCTGACGTTAAAATCCCCGCGGGAGCAGGTCTGAAGGATTTCGCCCGCGCAGACGGTATTGGTGGCGGCGGCAACCTCCCGGCAAATTTCCGGAGTGGGAAAACTGGCGGCCAGCTTCAAGGCGTGGGCAAAAAGGCAATCGCCTAGAAGAACAGAGACTTCGTTGCCCCAATTGGCCATCAAGGTCAGCCGCCCGCGCCGTAGTTGCGCTTCGTCGAGAACGTCGTCATGGACCAGGGTCGCCAGATGGATCATCTCGATGATGACGGCCACGGTCAGATGGGAATCATTGACTTCTCCCAACGCTTCGCCGCTCAGGGCAACCAGCATGGGCCGCAATTGTTTGCCTTGGGCGGTCAGCGCATATTGCGCAAAAGCAGCGATTTGCGGATCGAACTCCTCGGTTTGCGCCGCCAGGCGCAAGGCGACTTTTTGCCGGAAAGGCTCCACCGAATCCGCGATCTGCTTCCACCCCGGCACGCATTGCGTGGGCGACGCGCTGACCGGAGCGGCGACCGTATTGGAATCAACACCGAACATGCTGTAAATCTAAGTTTTCCGGCTATGCAAGTCAAACTTGGACTTGGAAAACGCGACAGGGCAACCCTTTGAGCTTGCGGCCCGGCGCAAAAAGCGGTCAACTTCGGCCATGGATTCGCGGGAAGCGCTGGTCGCTTTGAATATGATCGAGGGAGTCGGTCCAGTGCGCGTCCGGCAATTGCTCGGTCATTTCGCGGAGGCTGCCGACATCCTGCGCGCCAGCCGTGCCCAATTGCAAAAGGTCCAGGGCATCGGGCCGGAAGTGGCGTCGGCCATCGCAGATTGGGAAAAAACGGTGGACCTGAAGGGCGAACTGGAACGCATCCAACAATTCGGCTGCCATATCGTCATCCAATCGGACGAAAATTACCCGGAGCTGCTCAAGCAAATTTACGATCCGCCCGTGGTGCTCTACGTCAAGGGGGAATTGGCGGCGAAGGACAAGAACAGCGTGGCCATTGTCGGGTCGCGCATGACCACGCATTACGGGATGGAGGTGGCGCGCAAGCTGGCCTATCAACTAGCCTACATCGGCGTGACCATCGTGAGCGGCGGGGCGCGGGGCATCGACAGCGGGGCGCATCTTGGGGCGCTCAACGCCAAAGGCCGCACCATCGCGGTGCTGGGCACGGGGATCAACCTGATTTTCCCGGCGGAGAACGCCGAATTGTTCGAGCGCATCGCCGCCCAGGGCGCGCTCATCACGCAATTCCCCTTCAACCGCAAGGCCGACAAGCAGAGTTTTCCCATTCGCAACCGGCTGGTCGCGGGCATGACGCTGGGCACGGTGGTGGTCGAGGCCAATCTGACCAGCGGCGCGCTCATCACCGCCCGCATGGCCAATGACAACGGGCGCCAGGTCTTCGCGGTGCCGGGCCGGATCGACTCCCCGCGCAGCAAAGGCTGCCACGAGCTGATCAAGAACGGCGGGGCGAAATTGTGCGAGAGCGCGGAGGACATCCTGAGCGAATTCGAATATCTTTTCCCAGCCAGCAACCGGCCCGAAGTCCTGGGGGACGCCCCGGATCCGCCCGCCTTCGCGCTGTCACCGAACGAGACGGCTCTCTACGCTCTGATTGACAAGGAGGAAATGTCCATTGACGACCTGATCCGGCGCAGCGGCCTGACGCCGTCGGCGGTGTCCGTCACCCTGTTGGGGCTGGAGATGAAGCGGCTGATCCGGCAACTGCCGGGGAAGATGTTTGTCAAGAACGACTAAACGCTCTTGACATGTCTGCCTGCGTGATACATATTTGTATCACGATGAAAACAGCAACCGTCAGGGATTTGCGGAACCATTTCCCGCGCGTCGCCGCGTGGATTGCGGAAGGCGAGCCGGTGGAGATCACCAAGGCCGGAAAACTTTTTGCCCGGCTGGTGCCCGCCCCCGCGGCGAAGCCGCGCAAACTGGTCAAACCCGACATCATGGCGCAGTTGAAGGAAACATGGGGCGACCGCGTCTTTTCCGCAAAGGAAGTCGCCGAAATGCGCGCGGCAGAGTTGGAAGGCGAAGACGGATGATCGCCTTTCCCGATACGTCCTTTCTCTGCGCGCTCTATGTGCAGCAGGACAATTCGCCGGCCGCGGCGGCGCACTTCAAGGGCATGACGGAAGTATTGCACGTCTCCGGTCTGCTGCTTTACGAATTCCGCCAAAGCATCCGTTTTCAAGTCTGGTTGAACGCGCAGAACAGCAGCAGGGGTTATCCCCGAAACATCGCGGAAGCAGCTCTCGCCAAATTCCAGGCCAACATGGACGCTGGCGCGCTGGAAGTCGTGACGGCCGATTGGCCGGATGTTCACCGGCTGGCTGAAAACCTGTCCACCCGCCACACCATGGCGGGAGGGCATCGCAGTTTTGATGTGCTGCATGTGGCGACGGCGTTGCATCTGGGCGCGCGGGAATTTCTCACTTTTGACGCCAACCAGCGCAAACTGGCCGCCGCCGAAAAACTAAAGGTGAAACCGTGACGGTGGCAGCAGGTCATCGTTGAAGTATCGACCATTTCCTGCTTCAATGGCGCCCCATGACCAAACAACTGAGCGCCATCGAAATCTCCCAGAGGGCCAAACTGCAGCCGATTGAAGCCGTTGCCGCCAAGGCCGGCATCAAGGAGGAGGACTTGGAGTTGTACGGCAAGACCAAGGCCAAAATCAGCCTTGATCTTTACCGGCGGCTGCAAAACGCCCCGACCGGCAAGTTGATCCTCGTGACCGCCATCCACCCCACGCCCGCCGGCGAAGGCAAGACCACCACGAGCATCGGATTGACCGACGCCCTCAACCGGCTGGGCAGGAAAACAGTCCTCTGCCTGCGGGAACCGGCTGTCGGACCCTGCTTTGGCGTCAAGGGCGGCGGCACGGGCGGCGGCTACGCGCAGGTCGCGCCCATGGAGGAGATCAACCTGCATTTCAATGGGGATTTCCACGTCGTCACTTCCGCCCACAACCTGCTGGCGGCAATGCTTGACAACCATCTGCATTTCGGCAACGCCCTGGGCATCGATCCGCGCCGAATCGTCTGGCGGCGCGTCATCGACATGAACGAACGCGCCCTGCGCGAGATCGTCATTGGCCTCGGCGGGGCCGGCAACTCGATTCCACGGGAGTCAGGCTTCGACATCACGCCGGCGTCCGAGGTCATGGCCACGCTTTGCTTCTCCGACTCGTTGATCGAATTGAAGGCGCGGCTGGGCCGGATCGTCGTGGCCTACTCGCAGGGCGGCAAATTCATCACCGCCCGCGACCTCAAGGCGGATGGGGCGATGACCGTCCTGATGCGCTACGGCGTGCAGCCGAACCTCGTCCAAACGCTGGAAGGCAATCCGGCCCTGATCCACGGCGGCCCGTTCGGCAACATCGCCCACGGTTGCAACAGCGTCACGGCCACCAGGCTGGCCATGCGCCTGGCCGAGTTCACCGTCACGGAAGCCGGGTTTGGCGCCGACCTCGGCGCGGAAAAGTTTATCAACATCAAATGCCGCAAAGCCGGTTTGCGCCCGGACGTGGCCTTGTTGGTCGCCACCGTGCGGGCGCTCAAGTACCACGGGGGCATCAAGACGCCGGAATTGGGCAAACCGAATGTTGCGGCCCTCACGGCCGGCCTGGCCAACCTGCTGAAGCATATCGAAAACCTCCAGGCCTTCGGCCTGCCGGTCGTCGTTTGCATCAACGTCTTCGCCAGCGACACCCCCGAGGAATGGCAGGTCATCCGCGAGGCCTGCGCTCAAGTCCGCGTGCCGGTGGCGCTCTCCGAGCATTTTGCCCGCGGCGGCGCCGGGGCGGAGGACCTGGCCCGGCTGGTGCTTGAAACAACGGCCAGCCACGCCAATGGCACGGTGAACTTCACCTATCCCGACAAGCTGCCGTTGCTGGAAAAAGTGCGCCTGATTGCGCGGAAGATTTACGGGGCCGACGACGTGGTGGCCGAAGGCAGCACCGCCGACAAGCTTCGCTCCTTCGAGGAAGCCGGTTTCGGTGAGCTGCCCATCTGCATGGCCAAAACCCAGTATTCCTTCTCCTCCGACCCGAACCTGAAAGGCCGTCCGCGAGGATTCGTTGTGCCGCTGCGCAACGCCCGTCTCAGCGCCGGCCCCGGCTTTGTGGTGGTTTTCTCGGGCGACATTATGACCATGCCCGGCCTGCCAAAAGTGCCCGCCGCCGAAGCAATGGACGTGGATGCCAATGGCAATACTGTAGGGTTATTCTAAACACAATCTGGAGTTTTAGTATTGGTTGTCTTCCAACCCGCGACTTTAACGTTACCGCCTCAAAAAGTCTGGCGTTTTGACTTGTTTTCTCCAGAAAAACCATTTGAAATGGAGAGTAAAGTTGGTCTTGCCATCTAGGCAATGGAGAATTAACATCGAATTACCGAAACCGGGCTGCGCCCGCCCCCGGTCTGCAGACGCATCACTGGTACAGACCGGTAACTCTAACGAGTCTGCTGCCATGACCAAAACAAACGGAGCACCTATGATTACGCATATCGCCATGGGAGTTATGGTTGTTTGCGCCGTGATCTTATTCACGGCTTGCACCTCCAACCGACCCTATCGCACCAAATGCACGCCTTGCAATACAACGCAGACCAATGCGAATTGTGCCGATGCGGTCATCGAACTCACGCCCGATTACACGCTGGGTTTTGTGGAGTTTGATGATCAGGGGTGGTTTTGGAACCGCGACCAGTTGAAAGCCGTCACGAACATGGTGCAGCATGAGGCGGGGATGGATAAATCAAGCGCCCCTCAGGGCATTATTATGGTCCTCTTCGTGCATGGCTGGAAAAACAACGCCTCAACTGACAGCACGAACGTCGTCATGTTCCGCGAAACCCTGCAGGAGCTTAACAAGGCCGAGCAGGTGCAAAGCGCCCTTGAAAACCGGCCTGCCCGCAAACTGGTGGGCATTTACGGCGGCTGGCGCGGACTTTCCCTAAAGGGACCACTCGAAGATTTCAGCTTTTGGGCGCGCAAAAACACCGCTCACAAGGTCGGCAATGCCGGCGCACTGACCGAACTGATGGTCACTCTGGAAAAGCTTGAAAATGCCAGCAACAATGCGCTTCCCACGAATGCTCCGAGAACTGAATTCGTGATCGTGGGACACAGCTTCGGGGCGGCCGCGGTATATTCCGCGATTTGCCAGATGACGACGGAGCGGTTTGTCGAGACGGTGGAGAAGGGGCGACCGCTCAAGCCATTGGGAGACCAGGTGATTCTTTTGAATCCAGCCTTCGAAGCTTCGCGTCATTACAATCTAAACGAGCTGGCGGTTTCAATCTCCAAGTATCCGGACACGCAACGCCCGGTCTTGTCCATTTTCACTTCTGAAGGCGATTGGGCGACTCATTATGCCTTTCCTCTGGGTCGTTTCTTCGCCATTCTTTCTCAGAAGTTCCGTCATGACAAGCCGCAGCGGGATGCCAATTTGGAAGCTGTTGGCTGGTTTTCACCTTTCATCACGCATCGCCTTGTCTATGACGTGAACGCCAAAGCCGGGGAGACAAACCACAGCACTTTCAACTTTCAAACGCAAAGGCATCAACCTCATAACCGGGAGCAACTGCGGGAATCGGCGATAAACATCCGGGCACAGCGAAGCAAATGGCATCCGAATGGGGCAAAGCCCGTTGTGTATTCATTCGACGATTGCAGACTGGAGCCCAGGGACACTTTCCGCCCGGGCGATCCATTTCTGCTGGTTTCCGTGGACAAGAGGATCATGAAAGACCATGACGACATCGACAATCCAGTCCTGCTCAATTTTCTGCGGGAATACATTCACTTCTGCCAAGTGGACCCGGGCGGGGACCAAGCCGGGGGTGGTGGTAGGTGATGGATTCGAACCATCGAAGGCAAAGCCAGCAGATTTACAGTCTGCCCCCGTTGGCCACTTGGGTAACCTACCATGTCCCTCCGGCCCGCCGGCCAGTGGAACGGGGATTTAGCCAGATCCCGCCCCCTGGCTCAAGTTTAAACTGCATATTATTAGCGGGGTTCACCCGGTGCGGGCGATGGGTGTCTGTCTATTTCAAAGTTTGACTTTGAAACAGACAAGAAGCCGGCCCCCAAGATTTGTTTGATGTTTGGCCACTGCAATTTAGATTAAAGGCATGTTCGATTCGCTGAGCCAGAAACTCCAGAACGCCTTTCGCAATCTGCGCGGGCTGGGCAAAATCTCCGGGGACAATGTCGGGGACGCCCTGCGCGAGGTGCGCATGGCGTTACTGGAGGCGGACGTGAATTTCCAGGTGGCCCGGGATTTCATCGAGGAGGTCAGGACGAAATCCCTCGGCCAGGAGGTGGTGCAGAGCATCCAGCCCGGCCAGCAGATCATCAAAATCATTCACGATGAGATGGTCAAGTTGCTCGGCTCCGCCAACGCCGGCCTCGCCCTGAGCGGCAATCCCAGTTCCATTTTGATGGTTGGTTTGCATGGTTCGGGCAAAACGACCTCCAGCGCCAAGCTGGCCCGTTTGCTCCATAAACAGGCCTGCACGCCTTTGCTCGTGTCGGTGGACGTTTATCGCCCGGCCGCCATGGAGCAATTGGAGACCCTGGCCCGGCAGATCGCCCTGCCCGTCTTTGTCAAGAAGGGGGAAACGGACGCGCTCAACATCGCGCGCGAGGCGTTTGACTTCGCCCGCCAGAATAATTGCAACACCTTGATTTTTGACACGGCCGGCCGGTTGCAAATCGACGAGCCGTTGGTGCAGGAATTGGTGCGCCTGCGCGATTTGACCAAGCCGCAGGAGATTCTCCTCGTGCTGGACGCCGCCACCGGCCAGGAGGCGGTCAACGTCGCCACACATTTTGACCAGGCCCTCCACATTACAGGCGCGATCCTGACCAAACTGGACGGCGATGCCCGGGGCGGCGCGGCATTGAGTTTGAAAGCCGTGACGGGCAAGCCGATCAAGTTCGCCGGCGTGGGAGAGAAGGTGGACGAATTCGAGGCGTTTCACCCCGAGCGCATGGCCTCGCGCATCCTCGGCATGGGTGACGTGGTCAGCCTGGTGGAACGGACGATCGAGGCGGTGGATGCGAATGACGCCAAGCGCATGGAGGAGAAGATGCGCAAAGGCCAGTTCACGCTGGATGATTTCCTGGAGCAACTGCGCCAGATGAAAAAAATGGGGTCGCTGGAAAGCTTGGTCGGGATGCTGCCGGGCGGGGCGGAGATGCTGAAGGGGGCGGACCTGACGAAGCAGGAGAAGAACTTCAGGCGGATGGAAGGAATTATTTGCGCGATGACGCTTCAAGAGCGGCGCGCGCCGCAGATTTTGAACGCCAAGCGGCGCATGCGCATTGCCAAGGGGAGCGGCGTGCCGGTGTCCGAAGTCAACACGGTGCTGAATCGGTTCAGCCAGATGCAGCAAATGATGAAAAAAATGGGAAAATTCCAGAAAATGATGGGCAAAATGGGCGGTCTCATGCCGGGAATGCTGGGTCGCTGAGCGCCGCGAAGGGACCCGGGCGAAGCGCGGCCAATACATCCATTCCTTTGCCAATCATTCCCCTGCCAGATTCTCTGTTCTTTCACCGTCATTATGCTGCCCTCTTCACCGAAAGAATTCAGACCGCCGCCTGCATCCAAAACCGGATTTGCGCCAGCAGAAAACGGCTGACAATCCGCCCCGGCGTCTCTAAGGTTCGTCAGCTATTATGCCCAAGCGCACTGACATTCATTCCGTTCTCATTATCGGCGCCGGTCCGATCATCATCGGGCAGGCGTGTGAATTCGATTATTCCGGCACGCAAGCCTGCAAGGCGCTGCGCGAGGAAGGCTACCGCATCGTGCTGGTCAATTCCAATCCGGCCACCATCATGACCGACCCCGAATTCGCCGACCGCACTTACATCGAGCCGATCACGCCCGAATGCATTGAAAAAATCATTGTCCGCGAAACGGCGGAAATGCGGCGCACGGGCGCGAAGGGGAAACTGGTGCTGCTGCCGACGCTCGGCGGCCAGACAGCCCTGAACACGGCCATGGCCCTGCATCGGCTCGGCACGCTGGAAAAATACGGCATCGAGATGATCGGCGCCAATGCCGCCGCGATTGAACGGGGTGAAGACCGGCAAATCTTCAAGGAGTTGATGCTGTCCATCGGCCTGGACGTCCCCATCAGCGGCACGGCTCACAACCAGGAGGAATCCCGCGCCGTCGCCGAAAAAATCGGGCGTTACCCGTTGATTATTCGCCCCGCCTACACCCTGGGCGGCACCGGCGGCGGCATCGCCTACAATCGCGATGAATTTGAAAGCATGGCCAAGCGCGGCCTCGAACTTTCGCCCGTCTCCGAAATTCTCATCGAGGAATCGCTCCTGGGCTGGAAGGAATTTGAAATGGAGGTCATGCGCGACAAGGCCGACAACTGCGTCATCATCTGTTCCATTGAGAATTTTGACCCGATGGGCGTCCACACGGGAGATTCGATCACGGTCGCGCCCATTCAAACGCTGACCGACAAGGAATTTCAGATCATGCGCGACGCCAGTTTTGCGGTCATCCGCGCCGTGGGCGTGGAAACCGGCGGCTCGAACATCCAGTTCGCGGTCAATCCCGACAACGGGCGGATGGTCATCATTGAAATGAACCCGCGCGTCTCCCGCTCCTCGGCCCTGGCTTCCAAAGCCACCGGGTTCCCCATTGCCAAAATCGCCGCCAAACTGGCCGTGGGCTTTTTATTGGACGAGATTCGGAACGACATCACCCGCGAAACGCCCGCCAGCTTCGAACCGACCATCGATTACGTCGTCACAAAAATTCCGCGCTTTGCCTTCGAAAAATTCGCCGAGGCCGACCCAACGCTCAACACGCAAATGAAATCGGTTGGCGAGGCGATGGCCATCGGACGCACCTTCAAGGAATCATTGCAGAAATGCCTGCGCTCTCTGGAAATCGGCCGACACGGCCTCGGCGGCGACGGAAAACCGTGGCGCATCGGGGCCGAAGTCTATGGCGACCGGGACATCCTGCCCGCGGAATTGATCCGCCAAAAGCTCAGTTCGCCCTGTGCTGAAAGAATCTTCTTCATCCGCCACGCCATGCGCGCGGGGTTCACCGTTGAGGAGATTTTCCAACTGAGCAAGATAGACCGATGGTTCTTAGTCCAGATCAAGGAGATCGTGGACTTTGAAGAGGAACTGGCTGCCACCCGGCCCGCGCCGCAAGCCGCCGTTTAACGGTGTCCGCCGCCATGGCCACCAAAGCCGCCGTGGCCGAAGCCTCCATGCCCCCAGCCTCCACGACCCCACCCCCATCCATGAGGTCCCCAACCCCATCCCCAGCCCCAACCACCAATCACCACATCCGGCCCATAATAATAGGGATACCCGTAATAAGGGGCAGGAACGTAATCCGGATAAACCACAGGAGGCGCGGCATCCGGGTAGGGGTAAGGCGCCACAGGCGGTGGTGTGCCGGGCATCACCACGGGAGGAGCGGTGTTGCCGGCGGCGGGATTATTGGGAGCGGCTGCCGTCGGGGGCGGCTGCTGCGCATAGGCCAGCGACTGCTGCTGATAGGCCGCGTTCGCCTGTTGCTGCAATGCGCCGTCGCGTTTGATCAAGGCCGAGGTCACTTCCTGCGGCAGGCCCAAATGTTGCAGGTAAATGATCCCGTTCGCGTCGAGGTGGAAAGGCAGGACGGAATTGTCGATATAGTTGATCAGCACGTCCTTGCCGATGCCGCCTTGGTACATCTTGACCACCTCCGATACGCCGAAAGCCAGCGCCGGGGCCGGGGCTGCGGCGGGTGTGGTCACGGCTGCCGGCGCGCTGTTTGAAGGCGCGTCGTCCGCCACGGCCAGTTGCCAGGGAACGCCGGCCGACAGGGCCGCAGTGGCGAAACAAATGAGACTGACTCGATAAATTGATGTGTGCTTTTTCATTGATTCTACTCCTCCAAACGGTTCATGACTAAACTTTGCCCTTCCCCATCTTTCACTATAATACGCCTGCCGTTTTATTGGGCAAGAAAATTCATGTAACATTGGGCGGGATTTGCTTAGGAGGAGGGTGTATGAATGAAGCCGAAACT
Source organism: Limisphaerales bacterium (assembly GCA_052325505.1). Lineage (GTDB taxonomy): Bacteria > Verrucomicrobiota > Verrucomicrobiia > Limisphaerales > Palsa-1400 > DASRLE01. Next base: position 4,850 of record JBKQUS010000205.1, on the reverse strand, counting down.
AGCCGGAATATGCCGAAACAATGTCCCCAATGCGGCGGGCCGCTGCCCTCCGGGGTGCTGGAGGGTCTTTGCCCGGCCTGCCTGCTCAAGGCGGGCGCTGCGGCGGATACCGCCGTGCCGCCGGAAACCCCGCCGTTCCAGCCGCCAGGCATCGAGGAGGTGGCACGGTTGTTTCCGCAACTGGAAATCCTCGGCTTTCTCGGCCAGGGCGGCATGGGCGCCGTTTATAAGGCGCGGCAACCGGCGCTCGACCGTGTCGTCGCCCTGAAAATTCTTCCGCCGCAGACCGCGGGCGGCCCGGGTTTCGTCGAACGGTTCAATCGCGAAGCGCGCGCCCTGGCCAAATTGACCCATCCCAACATCGTGGCCGTCCACGAATTCGGCCAGGTGAACGGGCTGCCTTACTTCATCATGGAATTCGTGGACGGCCTGAACCTGCGGCAATTGGAGCGGGCGGGCAAACTGTCCCCGCGCGAGGCGCTGCAAATTGTCCCCCAAATCTGCGAAGCGCTTCAATTTGCCCACGACGAGGGGGTGGTGCACCGCGACATCAAGCCGGAGAATATTCTAGTTGACAAAAAGGGCCGGGTGAAGATCGCCGATTTCGGCATTGCGAAGATCTTGGGCGGCGAACCGCAGGTGGCCATCACGGAAACGCAAGGGACCATCGGCACGCCCCATTACATGGCGCCGGAGCAAGTGGAACACCCGACGACGGTGGATCATCGCGCGGACATTTTTTCGTTGGGGGTGGTGTTTTACGAGATGCTGACGGGGGAATTGCCGCTGGGGAAATTCGCCCCGCCGTCCTCGCGCAAGGTGGAGGTCGATGTGCGGCTGGACGACGTGGTGCTGCGTGCCCTGGAGAAGGATCCCGAACGCCGCTACCAACATGCCAGCCAGATGAAGACGGCGGTGGACACCATCGCCAGCACGGCACCACCCGCGCCGCCGCCGAGCGGCGAGGCGCTGGCCCGGGAAATCCTGGCGCGCGGTTACGAATTGAGGATCGGCAGTTGCCTGAGCCGCGGCTGGGCGCTGGTATGGGGGGATTTCTGGCCCATCGTCGGCATCACCGCGCTGATCACCGTGCTGTCCTTTGTTGCGCATTCGACCGGGGCCGCTTTTTCATCGGGCAATGGAAAGACCACGGCGGAAGGATCGGTGCTCGGCCTTCTCATAGGCGGTCCGCTCGCCGGCGGATTGTATATGTTTTTCCTGAAAAGGATTCGCGGACAGGCAACGACCGTCGAAACGGCCTTCTCCGGTTTCAGCAATCGTTTCCTTCATCTCTTCCTTGGCTCCTTCGTGTCCCTGGTGCTGATTGTGCTCGGATTCATCTGCTGCATTTTGCCTGGCATTTATCTGGCGGTGGCGTGGTATTTCACCCTGCCTCTGATTATTGACAAAGGGCTGGACTTCTGGTCAGCCATGGAATTGAGCCGCAAGACCGTCAGCCGGCATTGGTGGAAATTCCTTTGGTTCGTCATCCTCCTGTTTCTGCTCAGAATCGCGGGGCTGCTGGTCTTTCTTGTTGGATTTTTTATCGCCATGCCGATCTTTAAGGCCTCGATGATGTATGCCTATGAAGATCTGTTCGGCGGCACGATGCAACCGGCGAATCCGGCGCCGGCCATGGCCGGCCCATCCGGCACCGTGGTGCAGCCAGCCGTCCCCCCGATGCCGCCTCGCGCCCGCAGCGGGGTTTGGAAGTGGCTGGCGCCGGTGCTCGGCGTCCTGGCATGTCTGTTGGCGCTCGCGGTGATCATTATGTTCATTGCGGTTGCATCGCACGTGGTCGGGCAACGGCGCGACCGGGACACCGCCGCCCGGCAAGCTGAAGTAACCGCTTCCGCTCCAGGCCAGATTTCGCGGGAAACGCTGAGGGGGCGATTGGCGGCAGCGTCTGTGATATACGAAGCCGAGCCGAAGGATAAATCGCTGGCCGCAGTAGCCGCCGATGCCGCCAAGGCGGGCGAAGTGGACTTGGTCAAAGATGCGCTTCAGAACATGTACGAAACTTCAAGACGAAACCAGGCCGCCCATGATTCGGCCCTCCTGCTGGCCAAGCGGGGGTTGAGGGAGCAGGCCATAGAAATAGCACAGAGCATCAACGAAAGTAGCATACGCGACCAGACTTTGTCAGAGCTGGCGCAATGAAGGTTTGACCGCCATACTGTTAGAGAAATGGCTTTACAATGAACCCCTCTCCCTGCCCTCTCCCCGCAAAGCGGGGAGAGGGTGGCCGCAGGCCGGGAGAGGGGTTCGTGTAATGGTTTAAAAGCAATACTACACGAGAATCGATTTTATAATGCCTATCCGGTTGCATGACAATTCGGTGTTTTCTCTCTCGCCCCGCGTAGCGGGGAGAGAGCCGGAGAGAGGGGTTTTGACAACAAACCGGATCGGCATGGATTTTATTGAGTCCTGAAAATCCAACGCAAACAACCCACACGCCGGGCGATATCTTCGCCACGACGCGCTGGACGGTCGTGCTCGCCGCCGGGCGCCGCGACGCGCCCCAGGCGGACGTTGCCCTGGAGGAATTGTGCCGCACTTACTGGTATCCGCTCTACGCCTACGTTCGCCGGCACGGCCATTCGCGCGAGGACGCCGAGGACCTGACGCAAGCCTTCTTCGCCCGCCTCCTCGAAAAAAACTACCTGGAAGGAATCAGCAGTGAGAAGGGCAAATTCCGCGCCTTCCTCCTCACCGCCGTGAAACGGTTTCTGGCCAATGAATGGGACCGCGCCCGGAGCCAAAAACGCGGCGGCGGGATAACGCCGCTCTCGCTCGATTGGCAGGATGCCGACACCCGCTACCAGATTCATCCGGCCGACAATCTCAGTCCGGACAAACTTTACGACCGGGCCTGGGCCATGACAGTGCTGGAGCGCGTCATCACCCGCCTGCGTGACGAATGCCGCGCCGACGGCAAAGCCGGATTATACGAGCACTTGAAAACTTTCCTGATGGCCGGCAAGGGCGATGTTCCCTGCGCCCAGGCCGCCGCAGCGCTGGGATTGACCGAGGGCGCCGTGCGGGTGGCCATCCACCGCCTGCGCCGGCGTTATCGGGAGCTTCTGCGCGAGGAAGTGGCCCAAACCCTGTCCGACCCCGCGCAAGCCGAAGAAGAAATGCAAGCCCTGTTCAGCGCGCTGACGGAAGGTTCCTGAGTTCGACCCGGTAGAAAAGCGTTCGCAGTTGGGATGCTGTTCCAGCATTCATAAAACCGTTGCCATTATGCGTGCTACAGTCGGCATGTCAGGTTCAGAACCGACAGGAATTGTCAATTATTAGAACTGACTCGTTTACGTTTACGCCGATGCCGCCAAGGAATCTCCTATATTTGCACACGAATTTCAGCTTCCGATCGAAGTCGAATAGGCTGGAGAGCAGCAAAACGACGCAGCACCGCATCGTGTAAATCGCCAATAAACTGCGGAGCAGAGATGGTTACGACAGCGGCATAGTCGAGCCGTGCCGTTGCCCCATTCCTCGGAATCGCATGCAAGATCAGAAAAGGTTCGTTCAGCGAATCGGCCATTTTGGAAATATGGCGCCGCACGATCGGCTCCCATTTGTAGTCGAGAGTTCGCCTATCCTGTTCCTTAGGATACCTATTCCCCGACTCCGATGTGGGCAGTTCCGAGCGCTTCCAACCGTGTGCGACCAATTGTGCCGCCTCACTTGCCGCATCGTCCAAGTGAATTTTTTTCGATTTCTGTTTCCCAAGCTTATCCTTTACCGAAAATGTAAACACACGTTTGTTCGGATAAAAAGTATCCTCGATACAGGCGGATGTATAGTCAGACGCATGGTTGGAGTTCACGGTAGGAAGGGCAGCCACGGTCCATGTGATCCCGACCTTACCCTTCGTCGTAAGGCCTGGCGGTAACATGATTGGTAGGCGCATAGACTTCGTGGGAGCGATATCCCCTTGAAACACAATCGTGACTTGGTTATCCCCAGTGCGAACTATCTCGGCCATTGTGGACCGAATGATTCCGTGGCCGAGCAGATGGTCTGGCTTGCCATTAGGATGCTCGGCCGTATGCACCAGTAGCGCACGAGCGAGCAACGCAGTGCTTCGCTCAAAGCCATCGGCCGCTTGGGCGGCGAGAGCCGCAGCAATCGGCGACGCAAAACTTGTTCCAAAACTCAGAATTTTCAGCCCCGGCGTCAACGAAACAAGGTGGATTGGTTCCAACTCGCAGCCGCCGAACGCTGCGATGTCCGGTTTTAACTTTCCACACTCGCGACCAGGCCCCGTACACGAATATGGCGCATGAACGTTGACATTTCTGCGCCGAGTGTGAGCTGCAACGCCAAGACCATTTACTAAGTCCGCAGGTACCTGGATCCGGTCCAGGTCGGGCCCAGCGTCCCCATCGTTGCCGACTGCGACACAAAATGTGACCTTGTGTGCGAGAGCCAGCCTATCAAGAGTATAAGTAAACCGCGAAATGACGTCGTCCTGCATACCACCCCTTGGCCCAAAACTCACATTAAAAACTTTGACGTCAGGTCGTGCCGGAACTGCTGCTTCAATAACATCGATCGCCTCGTAGAGGTCGATGTCCTTCGGATCCGAAGTTGGGAGCGCCCGTATGCTGACCACGCATACCGGAGGGGCAGGCAATGGAGCGTTCGACTCTGTACTGTTTAACGGCCCGTGCTGCCGAAATCCCTCGCCGCAGGACTCCTCGTAGTTTTTAAACAGGCTCTAAGCCGTAACGATGCAGTAAGAGTTGAATTCTCAGGTAATTTGAGCGCTGAAGGCGGGGCGGTTTTCTACTGCATTGCAGTTGGGAAAAGGGCTGAGAATTTTCTCCCAAAGCCGTGCCCAC
>JBKQUS010000204.1:0-11041 GCA_052325505.1 Limisphaerales bacterium | reverse complement strand
GTCCTTTGTCTTCGGGCCGCTGGCGGATCCCAACGGAAAGGTCGGGCTTGTTTTTGCGTTTGTGGTCCTGCCCACCATCATTTTCATGGCCGCTTTCTTTGCCATGCTCTATCACTTTGGCGTCATGCAGGTCATCATCAAGGGCGCGGCCTGGGTGATGACGCGCCTGATGGGGGTGAGCGGGGCGGAGTCGCTCGACGTGGCGGCTAGTGTGTTTATGGGGCAAACGGAAGCGCCCCTGACCATCCGCCCGTTTCTCTCCCGCCTGACCCGGTCGGAAATGATGACGGTGATGACCGCCGGTATGGCGCACGTCAGCGGCGGGATCATGGCCGCTTACATCAACATCGGCCATGTGGAAGTCAAACATCTCCTGGGCGCGGTGATCATGACCGCGCCGGGCACTTTGCTCATCGCCAAAACCCTGGTGCCGGAAACGGAAACACCCGTCAGCGGCCGCAAGGTCGATATTGTGGCGGGGGAGGAGGACAAGCATAGCAACTGGCTCGGCGCGATTGCGCGCGGCACCGGCGACGGCTTGAGCCTGGCCTTGAATGTCGCGGCGATGCTCATTGCTTTTCTGGCGCTCATTGCGCTGGTCAACGGCATCATGGGATGGGTGCATGGATCGATTGTCTGGTTCCCGGCCAGCCTGCAAAGCGTTCTGGGCTGGCTCTTCGCGCCGGTGGCGTGGCTGATTGGCATCCCGTGGAAGGATGCAACGCATATCGGCTCGCTGCTGGGCATCCGCATGGTGGGCAACGAACTCATCGCCTACGGGCAACTGGGAGACTTGAGAGCGCAGATCGATCCGCGTTCCTTCACCATCGCCACCTATGCGTTGTGCGGATTCGCCAACCTGAGTTCCATCGGCATACAGATAGGCGGAATTGGCGCGCTGGCGCCCTCGCGCAGAGATGATCTGGCCCGGCTCGGTTTCCGCGCCATGCTGGCCGGCACCATGGCCAATCTGCTCTCTGCCGCCATTGTGGCGATGATGCTATAGGCCGTTTTTGCCTGGCACTGGCGGTTTCTTGCGCATTGAATATCCAGGCGGAGGGAACATACTTGGAGATGAACATAAGGTGAACAAAATGAATGAATACCAAAATCCTAGGACTGACCCTTTCACGGCTGGTGCAGGAATGGCAGACCAATTAGTTTCTGGGGATGTTATGCTAGGCGCCGAAGAACAGTTAACTGAGTATTTAGAAGCATCTAATGATGGCAACTAGCAGTAATTTGTGCTAATGTTTATGAACTTGCGTGAGTCTATTATACAGGTGGTTCTTGGATGTTGTTTTTTGGCTGCTGGGTTTGGGTCAAGGCGTGACTCCCGGAAAGCCTCACGGAACTTCGTAATTCTTGGCCTTGGGTTCTTGTTTATTGGAGCAATTGGTGTGGCCTTCAATGTCTATATGGGTCACGAAGCTGGTCCTTAGAATTCGAGGACAATGAACGAAAAGAAACAGGATGCAGAAATGAGAGTGCTTCATGTAAAATGGTTGATGGTTGGTTATGTGGTTGGAGTTATTGTCACCTCCGCAGTTGAATGGCCAAAGGTTTCAGCGCTTTACGCAAAATCAAAAGTGGCGGTTATAGTTGCATATGTTATCATATGCACGTGTTTGTGTGGATTTTCTTATTGGCAGTTTAGCAAAGCTAAAGCGTAAAAGGCGTCAGTTCCTAGCATTGTTGCATGAAGGGGTCAGTCCTAGAAAAGTGACATAATGAGCTGTAGAACTTCACAAGCCAACCATAGCAGGGATGATGCCATGAAAATTAGCGCTGGCGCAGGTGAGGCTTCCCAAGCCCGCCACAAGTCAGTTCCCCATAAGAGACATTCGCCGTGCGAATTGTGGTCTCGATTACGAACCCTTTGCAGCAAAGGAAAGCTCATCTACATCACACTGAACATCCCAGCGCCATGCCCGCCTCGGAGCGTTGTCCCGGTTAACTCAAGGGCGTGGTTTGGCGAGTTTGTTTCATCTCAGCACGCCCGGTTCGCTTTCGGTCAGGGATGCGACTGTCCCAGCTATGTCAACGGGCATGATGGGGTATTGCAACGGCCCTGGCAACTGAATTCGATTAACGCGGACGCGGGGGCGATTAGGATCGGGAGCGGCAGCCCCAAAAACTGGATGCGCCTGCAACAGTGTCAGGACGCCAGCAACTCCCGCTGCCAGGCCATCAGATCGCCCTGATGGATGTTCCAATCTTCGGCCAGGGCCAGGAGCGTGGCGCGGCTGGCCATCAAGGTGGGGTCAATGCTCAATTGCGCGGCGCGGCTGTTCCGCAGTTGTTCCAATTGGGTGAAGCGCTGGCGTTGCGCCTCGGTATGGCGCCGCGAACGGAAACGCAGTATCGCCGGATGCTCGCTGGGGGAAAGCGCCAGGGCCTTTTGAATCGCCTCGATCAGTCCATCCTTGCGGCGCGGCGAAAAATAGCGGGGCAGCAGCGACTCAATGGGGTGATGGTCGATAGCCGCCGCGGAAATATCCACCAGCGCCTCATGGCTGAGCACAAAGTAAGGCGGTCTGTTGGCCGCGACCGCCTCCTTCTCGCGCCAGCGCCAGATCTCGCGCAAAACCGCCAGCGCGGCGGGGGCCAGCTTGTGGCTGCCCTTGATGCGCCACACCATGTCCGGTTCGTGCGCAGAGGGGATGGCGCATTCGGCGATGAGCCGGTCGCAAGATTGCTCCAGCCAGGCCAGGCGCTGTTTCTGTGCCAACTGTTCCCGCAGAATGTCGCTCAGCTTCTTAAGATGGCGCGTGTCGGAGCGCGCGTAAGTCTCCATGCGCGGCGTGAGCGGGCGTTTGGACCAATCGGCCTTCTGCGATCCTTTTTCCAGGACCACCCCCAGGTGCTTCCTGACCAGATCGCCCAATCCGAATTCGCGTTCGCCCAGCAGCCGGCCGGCCAGCATCGTGTCAAAGATGCGGTTGGGCACGAAGCCGTGGTTCTTGCGCAGCAGCCGCAAATCATAATCGGCCCCGTGCAGGATCAATTGATGCTTCTTCAGCTCCAGCCAGAGCGGCTGCAAATTCAGCCCCGCCAGCGGATCAATCAGGCGGTCGCCCTGCGTGGTGCTCAGTTGAATGAGGCAAAGCTTTTCCGGGTAGGCGTGCAAACTATCCGCTTCCGTGTCCACAGCCAGCCAGTCCGCGGCACGCAACGCGGGCAGGAATTCCATCAATTTACCATCCGAATCTATCACAAGCTCCTCAGTATATGATAAACCCGTCCGACTTTAAACCTTGAATTTCGATCCCGAAAGCCCGCATTTTATGCGCATGAATCTGCCCCATGCCCTGGCAAACTCCGCCCGCCGCGGGCCGGACAAGACCGCGCTGTTCTGGGGCGGCACGCAGTTTTCCTACGGTGATCTCTGGGCGCAGTCGCTGGGGGTGACGGACCGGTTGCGGTCGGAATTCGGCGTGCGCGCGGGAGATCGCGTCGGTCTCTGGCTGAAAAACCGCCCGGAATTTGTCCCGGCCCTTTTTGGCATCTTGCAAGCCGGCGCCGTGGTCGTTCCCATCAACAATTTTCTCAAGCCGCCCGAAGTCAGCTTCATCTTGGCCGATGCGGGCATCGACGTCGTCATCCTGGACGAAACGATGCGGGAAGGGTTCGAGAAATTGCGTTCGGGCCGTCCCGGGTTAAGGGCGCTGGCTGTGGAAGACTTCGCCGGCCTTGCCGCGCCTGCCAAAGCGGGGCAGGGCAGGGAATGCCGCAGGTCGGAGTCCGATTTGGCGGTCATCATCTACACCTCGGGCACGACTGGCCATCCCAAGGGCGCGATGCTGTCGCACGGCAATTTGCTGGCCAACGTGGAAAGCTGCCGGCGCGTGCTGGAAGCGGTGGGGGAGGACCGTATTGTCGTGCTGCTGCCCATGTTCCACAGTTTCATGTTGACCGTGGGTGTGTTGCTTCCCCTGCTGGTCGGCGGCTCGATTGTTTTGATCAAAACGCTGCATCCTCCAAAGAACGTCGTGGCGGAAATCGTGCAACATCGCGCCACCATCTTGCCGGCTGTGCCGCAATTCTTCCGCGCCCTGACCCACGGTTCGGCCCTGCCCGATTTGCCCCTGCGCATCTGCATCAGCGGCGCTGCGCCGTTGCCGGCGGAGATATTGAAGGAGTTCAACGCCCGATTCCCAATTCCCCTGCTGGAAGGTTACGGCCTGAGCGAAGCCAGCCCGGTGGTTTCGTTCAATCCAATTCACGGCCCTTGGAAAGCCGGCTCCATCGGCGTCCCGATTCCCGGCGTGGAAGTTTCCGTGCAGAATGATGCCGGCGAAATCCTGCCCGCGGGCGTCACCGGCGAAATCTGTGTGCGGGGCGGCAACGTCATGCTCGGCTACTGGAAGCAGCCCGACGAGACGGCCCAAACAATGCGCCACGGCTGGTTGCTCACGGGCGACATCGGCCATGTGGACGCCGACGGCTATTTCTACATCACGGACCGAAAAAAGGACATGCTGCTGGTCAACGGCATCAACGTGTATCCGCGCCAGATCGAGGAAGTGCTTTATTCGTTTCCTGGCGTGAAAGAGGCCGCCGTCATCGGCGTCCCGGATGAGCGGAGAGGCGAGCAACCGCTGGCCTTTGTCACCGCGCAGGACGGAGTCGAGTTGGAGGAAGGGCCGCTGTTGCAATTCGCGCGCCGGCAGTTGGCGGACTATAAAGTGCCGCGACACATCGTTTTTTTGCCGGCGCTGCCGCGCAACGCGACCGGCAAAATCCTCAAAACCGAGCTGCGAAAATCGGCTTCGGCGCCTTCCTGACGCTTTTATTATATGTTGATTTGCAATGACTTGCATATAAACAGGACTTTTACGTGTTGACGCTGGCATGAGTCGCCCCATAGACTGTCCCCGCCGCACAGAAGCGTCTGAAGCGCGCTGTGCTGCAACAATTTTATGCCTGAAGGATATTGTGTAAAATGCAAAGCTAAGAAAGAGATTGCCGAGGCGGTGGAAGAGACGATGAAAAATGGCCGCAAGGCCATCAAAGGCAAATGTCCGACTTGTGGCGTGGTGATGTTCAAGATCCTGGGCGGGAAAGCGGCGACGACGCCGAAAACCTCTGCTTAAAACCAGGCTGACTTCTCTATGGCACAACAACTCGCATACGTCATCATCACGCCTTACACGCTCCACAAATCCCGCACCGGCGGGATTCTGGCGCGCTTGATCACGCGCACCGGCCTCGACATGGTCGCCGCGCGCATGTTCGCACCCGGCACGGACCTGGTGCAGCAGTATTCCGAAGTCATTATTTCCGCGGCCGATTCACAGGACCGCCGCGTGCAAGAATTGATCCGCGACTACATCCTGCGCAATCTGGCCCCGGACCCAAAAACAGAGCGCCCGCGCCGCGTCATGATGCTTCTCTTCAAGGGTGAGGAAGCGGTGCGCAAGGTCCGGTCCGTCATCGGCAATATCTCCGCCGAACGCCGCGGCGGCGAAACCATCCGCGACACCTACGGAGACCTGATCCTGGATGAACACGGCAACGTGCGGTATTTCGAGCCGGCTGTCCTGGCCGCGCCCACTCCCGAAGAAGCGGCCATCAAGCTTAAACTTTGGTCGCACTATTCCGATACCGAAGGCGGGTTGGTCGAGCGCACCATGCCCTACGCGGCGGGCGAGACGCCTCAACGCACTTTGGTTCTGATCAAGCCGGACAATTTCCGATTCGCCACCGGCCGGCCCGGCAACGTCATTGATTTTCTTTCCCGCACCGGCCTTTACATCATTGGCATCAAAGTCCATCGCATGAGTGTTGCCCAGGCGGCGGAATTTTACGGCCCCGTGCGCGAAGTCCTGCGCACCAAGCTCAAGGACGTGGTCGCCTCGCGCGCCAAGGCCATTTTGGAAAAGGAATTCGGCTTCAAGGTCCCCGCCGCCGCGGAACAACAACTGGGCGAGATCCTCGGCCCTTCCTTTGGCGACAATCAATTCGAGAACATCGTCAAATTCATGTCGGGCCGCGCTCCCTCCGAATGCGATGCCAAACAGAGGGAACAGCCCGGCACGGAAAAGTGCATCGCGCTCGTCTATGAAGGCGTCGAAGCCATCCGCAAAATTCGCGACGTGCTCGGCCCGACCGATCCCTCCAAAGCGCCGCCGGGTTCGATCCGGCGCGAATTTGGGCAGAACATCATGATCAACGCCGCCCACGCCAGCGATTCCGCGGAAAGCGCCGAGCGCGAACTGGGCATCATCAATGTTGCCGAAAACAATTTCCGCACCGTTGTCGAGGAATTCTACGGGAAAAGTTAGCCCTCATTTTAAGAGTGGCTCAACTTCTCTTCGCACTTTCCTATGATACGATAAAGGAGGTTGATTTCCAGCATTTCCGTTTGCGTGAGCTTCTTTTTTGGAAGAGACCTGTCCACGTAGAAATATTTGGTCATGGAATTGAATTCAAGCTCGGAGCCGATGTAGTACACATTTGGATTCAAGTCCGAGTTGACGTACAGGTACCGGCTGTATGGGCTTTCCTGGGTGGTGCGGACATCCACGCTGTTGAAGTCCGGCCTTATGGCGCCCGGATGAAACCAGCCGGGCTTGAACATCGACACCCTGATGCCAGGCGTCCGGGCAAATTGCCTTACGGGCTGATTGACGATGGTTTTAACCCGGCTTATAGCCTCGTCCATGATTGACTTTGCGCTGGCGCCGTCAATGGTTTGGCCGGCGGCTGGAAGTGGATCCTGGATGTGGAGCGCCTTGAGTTTCCTTTCCGCCCCATCCGCCTTTGCCGCATCATACTTGAACCGCATTTGCAGCGCGGGATCGAGATTCTTCAATTTGGCGCCAGCCATGCCGCTGTCGGAGTTGAATAAAATGTCCGTGGGCGTAGTGGCGACGACGGTGACGTTGCTGTAAACCTCAGTGCCCACTTTAAGCACAGGCAGCATTTCGTCAGCCCATGCCACCATGGTTGTGAAGATCAAACTGAGCAGGATGACAACTCCAATGCGCATGGTTTGGTACATAACCCCCCCTGGAGCGGTAATGTCAATCAAACTTAAACTCAAAACATTGAGGAGAAGATCAAACCACATTAGGAGCCACTCTCACCGTATAACCCATACAGATGAGTTGAATGGTTGCAGGGATTCTTTGGCGCAGAGAGAAACCCCTAATTTCCGAAGGCCCGACACGCTCCCTCTCCCGTTAGAGGGCCGGGCTGAGGGAAAGCAAGTAATCGCACAAAACCAGGACTCCTTGTCGCCTTTTTGTTCGGCCCATATAAAATAAGTGCATCGTATGTAAATATGTTATCTAGATTATATAATCTTATACTTATGGCCCTTTTAGCCTTTTCACTTGCAAGAAGACCAAATTGTATCGTAAATTTTTCTTATTCCACACATCACAAACCAAGTTTATGCCTGAAACCAAGCGATAAGCCCGGTCCAAAACTCATGCGAAAATTCACATTGCTCTGCTGGTGCCTGTTGTCATTTCTCCTGGCCGGGAACGCCGCCAGGGCGCAAATGGCGATTTATTCCAGTGGGCTGGTCAACGGCTGGCAGAACTGGGGTTGGGCCACGCTGAATTATGACAATACTACACCGGTTTATTCCGACAGCCAGTATTCCATTAGTGTGACGATCCCCAGCGGATACCAGGGCATTCAAATCTATCATGCAGATTTGTTGGATGCGTCTTACGCCAGCATCAGTTTCTGGCTCAACGGCGGCGCGAGCGGCGGGCAAAGTCTCCAAATGTTCGGCATGTTGGACGTCGATGGCACGCCGAACACATGGCAGAATGCCTATCCTTTGAGCACCCCGCAGGCCGATACCTGGGTGCAGTACACGGTGCAACTGTCGGATCTGGGTGTGGCGAACATGGCGAACTTCACCGGTTTTGTCATCCAGGACTCCGCCGGCACGGCTGAACCTGTGTTTTATCTGGATGACATCCAGCTCAACAGCATCGCCCCGCTGGCGGCGAGCGCCGGTAGTGCCCAGACGATTTGCATGGGCGGCAGCACAATCATCGGCGGCGGTCCCACGGCCACCGGCGGCAACCCCCCCTACACTTACAGTTGGAGTCCCGCCACGGGATTGAGCAGCACGACGGTGGCTAATCCCACGGCTTTGCCCACGAGCACGACCACTTACACGGTCACCGTCACCGATTCCCTGGAGAACCAGCAGCAATCCAGCATGACGGTGACCATTAACCCGGACTCGGGGGCCACGGCGAGCGCGGGTGGCCCCCAGACGATCACTGCGGGCAGCAGCACGGCGGGTTTGGGAGGTGTCGTGGGTGGCGGCGCCACGGGTGGCATCTGGACGACTTCCGGTTCAGGCACTTTTTCGCCGGGCATGACGACATTGAACGCCATCTATGATCCGTCAGCAGCCGATATTACGGCGGGCACGGTTACACTGACGCTGACCGCCACCGGCGGCCCTGGCGGTCCGTGTGACACCGCGCTGGTGGTCGTCACCATCATCCCGATGCCGGTGACGACCAATTGTGTCGTGAACTGGACCAACGTGTATCAAAGGATAGACGGGTTTGGCGCTTCCTCGGCGTGGGGCACCACTTGGACCCAGGCCCAGGCCGACATGTTTTTTGGCACCAATTCCGGCACGGGCACTTCCTTGGATGACACAACCAACTTCCCCTACAACGGCATCGGCCTTTCCTTGTTGCGCTCGCGCATCGTCCCCGGCGGCACCACGGTCGAAAACAGCATCATGCAGATGGCTCAAACCCTCGGCGCCAGGGTATGGAGCACGCCGTTCAGTCCGGCGGCGCAGTTCACGACTGATATTGACGGCGGCGATTTTCTGGGGGACACTGACCCGTCCGTCAACCAGGCTTATGCCAATCAACTTGCCGGTTACGTGGTCAACATGCAGAGTCAGTACGGTGTCAACATCTATGCCATCTCCGTCCAAAACGAACCCGATGTTTCGCAAACGTACGAATCCTGCGTGTGGACCCCGCAGCAAATTCATGATTTTGTCCCTTACCTTTACAACGCATTGGCCGCCAGCAATGTGGCTTCGACAAAAATCCTGCTGCCGGAAGACGAGTTCTGGCAAACCGAACTTTACTCCACCACCATGAGTGATCCGGCGGTTGCGCCGGAGGTGGGCATTGTTGCCTGTCACGATTACTATGGCGCACCGGCCGTGCTGCCCACGTATGACAATCCCGATGCGGCGGTCTGGGAAACAGAAGTTTCCACGTTCGATACATTTGACGGCAGTATCTCCAACGCCATTTACTGGGCCAACCAGATTCACCTCTTCATGACTGTCGCAAAGGCGAACGCTTATCATTATTGGTGGCTGATTCCCTGGAATGGCGCTGGCGATAACGAAGGATTGACCGATGACAACGGCATTCCCGCCAAGCGCATGTATGCGTTCGGCAATTTCAGCCGGTTTGTCCTCCCGGGCTTTTACCGGATCTGCGTGACCAGCAACGGCTTCACCTCGACCAGCGCCTACAAAGACACCAACTCCGGCAACTTCGCCATTGTCGCCATTAATTCCACCTCCACCAACGTGATCCAGACTTTTGATCTGACCAATTTCACCGCCGCTTCGGTGACACCCTGGATAACCTCCGGCACACTGTCGCTTGTGAGCCAGGCTCCTGTCGCCGTTGCCAACTCGTCCTTTACCTATGAGCTGCCCCCTCTGAGTGTGGTGACCTTTGTCGGGCAGGGAACCGCGCCGCAATCGAGCATCACGATTTCAAACGCTGTTTTCAATGGGAACGGTTTTGTTTTCAATTGGAATTCAGTTGCGGGCGCATTCTACAGTGTGCTTAAAACCAATGTCCTGACCTATCCCACCGCCAACTGGCCCGCAATTATCACCAGCTATCCTGCAGGAGGCGCCGTGGACGGTTCGCTTTCCTACACGGATACAACGGCAACGGTGAGCACGGGGCCGAGTTTTTATCAGGTGCGCAGTCCCTGACTGCCGCTGGTTTCTCGCGCAGAGCACGCGGAGGGCGCAGGGAACAACCAGCAAACAATGTCTGTGCCTGTCTCTGCACCCTCTGCACCCTCTGCACCCTCTGCGACTCTGCGCGCAATGATTCTTCAAGGGAAGGTTCGCTTGCGACACCTTGTTAGTTCACGGTTTGCGGTTAAAAATTCCTCTCTTCGCGCCCATCGGTGAAAAGTCCTTTAACTCCTTGCCGCGCAAAATCTTACAGGCCATTCACTTCAAAACTCACATCTTTTTTAAAAGATCTTTAAGAAATCGGTTGACGCAATGATATATAAACTATATGCTGAGTGTAGTGAATATATGAATATTGATGTTTGCAAATGAAAAAGCGGGGATCTGAAACGGAGGCTGAAACAGGACATTGCCGCAAAGCATCACGGAAAGTCGCAAAATGGAAACCTCATACTTGCCTGTCCGCCAACTTGTCCGTCCGTAGCGCCTTGGGGAAGGAGGAAGCCGCAACGGCGATGGCGGACGCTTTTTGGAGCCTGTTCCTCCGCCCGGTCGCTTTCCTGGCAGTCGAAACCTGGTCGAAACAGGTAAAAACCAACGCTTCATGCAAAATGTGTGGAGCTAATTTACAGTCAACATCTTACAACTCAAATGCTGGCGATTCTTATCGGGCTGATTCGTGCTAAATCGTGTTAAATCGTGCCAAAAAAATAAAGGGTTTCCGATGGGCTTGCAGAACTTTATAAAGTCGTTACGAGAAAGGCAGACGAATTTTGGCCCTGCCACCATCCGGACAGCGGGAAGCTGGCAGAACCCGCAGGCGAGGACGTCCGCGCACGTGGCGCAAGCCGTACCGGCTGCGGGTTTACGGGGCTTCCCAGCCCCGTATTGCTTCCGGCTCGCTTTATGCGTCCCAGACAGCCAATCAAACCCGCCTCAAGCTGAATCAAACCGAATCACTGAGCCTCCCCCGATTTGATGGACACTCCGATAAAACAGTTGGAAAGTAACTGATGAGTAGTAAACACGGAAATCGATACAGCAAAGAGTTCAAAGAAGAAGCGGTGCGCCTGCTGGCCACCAGCG
>JBKQUS010000203.1:0-38199 GCA_052325505.1 Limisphaerales bacterium | reverse complement strand
CCCGGCGCAAAACCCGTCCTGATCAAAATCATTGCGGAAGAAGGCACCGGACGCCTGCTCGGCGCGCAGGTCCTGGGTGAACGCGGCATTGACAAACGCGTGGATGTTTTGGCGACCGCCATCACCGACAAAATGAGCGTGTTCGATTTGGAAAATCTTGACCTGGCCTATTCTCCTCCGTTCGGCTCGGCGAATGACCCGGTGAACACGGAGGGATTTGCCGCCAGCCATATCGCCCGGGGCGACCAGGCCACCGTTGTGCCGGAAAGCTGGCAGGCCGGCGACGACTACCTGCTTGATGTGCGGGACGCCGACGAGATGGAGGAATTCGGCAAACTCGGGAACGCGGTGAATATTCCTTTGGCCCAGGTGCGCGACCGCCTGGGGGGGAATTGCCGCAAGACCGGCGCATCGTGACTTACTGCCAGAAGGGGCAGCGCGGTTACCTGGCGGCGTGCGCCCTGCACGGGCGGGGGTTTGACAATGTGGCCAACTTGCGCGGCGGATTTCTGCAATCGAAACTGCTCAAGGAAACATAATCGGCCTGCTGTCAATCGGTCCGAAGCGATGGTTGATGGGTATCGAGCATCGTTCGCGGTCGAGCCACAGAATGTTTATCAAGGACTGGGGCGAGGGGAGCGATGCAGCGAATTCTCCGGGGCATTGCCCTGCAAGCCCGGAGGAACGGGGAATGGCCCTTCGCCGCGCGTTCGCAGCCTTGCCGTGACCGGACTTCAGCCCTGCATCCCGTTCCTTCATAACGGTTTCGCTGCCACTGCCTTGGGGGTGGTGCCCATGTTGGCAGTCAAGCGGGCACCTCTTCCGGCTGAGCTTCCTTTGCCTCGGCTTGGGCAGTTTCCCATTCCACAAGCTTTTGTATGACACTGGCGGGATCTTGCGACTTGTTAAGGACTTCCTCCCGGGCAATAAGGCCCTGCTGATATTTTTCCATCTGGTAGCCGTCCAGCGTCACCATGCCGTACTTCGCCCCGGTCTGGATGTCGGAATTGATGCGGAAAGTCTTGTTGTCCCGGATCAGCGCCGCAATGGCCGGGGTGTTGATCATGATCTCATACACCGCCACCCGCCCCGGCTTGTCGATGCGGGGCAGCAGCAACTGGGAAATCACCGCCTGCAACACCGTGGACAATTGAATACGAATCGTTTCCTGCTGGTTCATGGGGAAGGCGTTGACCAGGCGGTCAATGGTCTTGGCCGCGCCAGTGGTGTGCAGGGTGCCGAAAACCAAGTGGCCCGTCTCCGCTGCGGTGATGGCGGCTTCCATCGTCTCCAGATCGCGCAATTCGCCGACCAGAATCACGTCCGGGTCCTGCCGCAAGGCCCGGCGCAACGCCTCGGCGAAACTGGGCACGTCCACGTGGATTTCGCGTTGGGTGACGAGGGCCTTTTTGTGGTAATGATAATATTCGATGGGGTCCTCGACGGTGATGATATGGGCGTCATCGCGTTCCTCGTTGATGATTTTCAGCATCGACGCCAGCGTGGTGGTTTTGCCCGAACCCGTGGGGCCGGTGACCAGAACCAAGCCGCGCGGTTTGTGCAGGAGCGTCATAATGGTGTGCCGCGGCAGGCCGATTTGTTCCAACGTGAGCAGCTTGGTCGGGATTTGCCGCAACACCAGGCCGAAATTTCCCTTCTCCTTGAAGACGCTGACACGAAACCGGGCCATCTCGCCGAAGGCAAAGCCAAAGTCCGAGCCGCCGTTTTCGCGCACCTGCTGGATGTTGTCTTCGGAAGTAATGCTGCGCACAAGCTCCTCAGTGTCTTGCGGTTGCAAGGGCGGCCCGTCCACCCGGTGCAAGATGCCATGCAGCCGGATGACCGGCGGCGCGCCGACGCGTATGTGCAGGTCGGAGGATCCTTCCGAGACCATCAACTGCAGCAGATCTGACATGGAATACGTCATACATCCTTAGACCGCGCCAACATTAACAAATGATGAATTTGAGATTAAAAATCTGAATTTCAATTTCGGGGTAAAAGAGGTCGTTTTGCCGAACCCCCCATTTTTAATGCAATTTTCATCAGATCTTAATGTTCAGGGATTATTTTAATTTAATGTGAGACGGGGAGTCCCGGGGAGCAGAACATCATGAACACTCGAACAGGCGCCGGCAAAATCGTCCCCAGTTGTCTTCCCGGGAATTGCGTCCGTGCGGTGGTCAGCCTGCTGACGCTGTTGGCGTTTTGCGGAACCGGGCCGGCCTGCCTGGCGGAAGAGGGCAATCCAACCGAAGCCGACATCACGCGGGCCACGGCCACTTTGCTGGCGCGCTCGCAGTTTCTGCAGCAGCCCCTCGATGAGAGGCTCTCCGGCGAGTTCCTGGACCGTTACCTCGACACCCTGGACGGGGCGCATCTGCTGTTTCTTCAATCCGATCTGGACGAATTTGCCCGCTTCCGTCCCGGCTTGGCGGAAAGAACGATACTCGATGGCGACACGCAGCCAGCCCACTTCATTTACACGCGCTATTTGAAACGGCTGGCCCAGGAGGCGGAATTTGCCGCGAATCTGTTGCATGAGATGAAATTCGACTTTACAGGACATGACGCCTGGCAGGCCGACCGCCACGACGCCCCGCGACCGCGCGACCTGGAAGCGGCCCAAGCCCTCTGGCGGGAAGATGTGCGCGAGGATTATTTGCAGGAGAAGCTCGCCGGCGACCCACCCGCGACCATTGTTTCCACACTGGCGCGGCATTACCAGGGCCGGCTGCAAGCGATGGAGCGGCTGGGCGCGGACGAAGTCCTGGGGATTTACCTCGACGCGCTGGCCCATGTGTACGATCCGCACTCCGATTATTTTGGGCACTTGGACGCGGAAAACTTCAACATTGAGATGAACCTGTCACTCACCGGCATCGGCGGCACATTGCAGACCAGCGGCGGGCTTTGCGTCATCACGGACCTCGTGCCCGGCGGGCCGGCGGCGCGCAGCGGGCTGGTCAAACCAGGCGATCGCATTGTGGCCGTGGCGCAGGAGGGGGGCGAGCCTGTGGACGTTGCTGGCATGCCGTCCGGACGGGTTGTGGAATTAGTTCGCGGCCCGAAAGGCTCGACCGTGCGCCTGACCATTATCCCGGCGGGCGCGGGGAAGTCCGCGCAAACGACCGTGTCGCTGGTGCGTGACGAGGTCAAGCTTTCCGAGGCGGAGGCCAGGGCCGCCCTGATTGATCTGCTGCAACCCAACGGCCAACCCTTGCGGATCGGTGTCCTGCAACTGCCGTTGTTTTACGGAAAGGGCGACAAGGGAACGGGGGCTGCGGACGACACCGCGCGGCTGCTCAAACAGTTGAAACAAGCAGGCATGCACGGTTTGATTCTTGATTTGCGGCGCAACGGAGGTGGATCGCTGGACGAAGCCATCCGGCTCACCGGGTTGTTCATTCCGTCAGGGCCGGTGGTGCAAACGCTCGGCCTGGAGGACGACATCGAGGTCGATATCTCACCGCAGCCTGATGCGCTTTACGCCGGGCCGCTGGTGGTGTTGACGAGCCGGCTGAGCGCCTCGGCCTCCGAAATTGTGGCTGGCGCACTGCAAGACTACGGACGCGCTTTAATCGTGGGTGATTCCTGCACGTTTGGGAAGGGCACGATGCAAACCGTGGTGCCGTTGAAGGCGCTCTTCCATCAACGAGGTTTGGGGGCGGTCAATGTGACGATCGGCAAGTTTTATCGTCCCAGCGGCGCTTCCACCCAGCTCAAAGGCGTGGTTCCGGACATCGTTTTGCCGTCCGAAACCGACCTGCCTGACATCGGTGAATCCAGATTACCGAACGCCCTGCCGTGGAACATTCTGCCGCCCGTAAGCTACACAAATTTCGATCTGGTGCGTCCCGTCGTGGCGGCGTTGCGCGAGAAATCATCCGCCCGCGTCGCCACAGACCCCGGCTTCCGGCTGGTGCGGGAGGAATTGGGGATAATGAAGAGAGACGAGGAGGCTCAATCAATTTCGTTAAACGAGGCCGAGCGCCGTGAAGAAAAAACGCAGGCCGACCAAGTCAGAGCGGAGATGAAGCAGGTTCTCCTGGCCGATGCCGCATGCACGCCTCCAGCCTGTTACCTCATCACGCCGGGGAAGGTTGACTCTGCGATGCCGCCCGCCGCCGCGGCCAGTCCCGCCGCACTCAACGCCGGCGGGGACATTGAACTGCGCGAAGCCGAGAACATTCTCGCTGATTACATCCACGCATTGCCGGCGTCGGCCGCGATGCTTGCCTGCTCCCCGGTCGGACAAGCCAGCAACAAATGAACCGACGCTCGCCTCAAAAGCGCCTTCTTCGGCGATGGAAAGTTGTGCGTTGTCCCATTCCCGCGTGCGCTCCCAATTTTAATTCAATTTTCAGGAGATTTTAATGTTGAGAGTGCAGATTGTACCAAGATAAGGAGCCAGGGCGGCAGGCAGGCCCCGTCAAATCTGAATTTGAGGAGTTATGAAATGGAATATCGAAGAAAGATGCCCGATCTGCGCCAGATCATTTCCCAGCGCGCAACTTCACGCCCATGTCGTCGCCGAAAAACCCGCATTGCGCCGGCGGATCATACAATCGATCCAGGCGCAACATCCCGGCTGGATCCACGATCACGGGGTGTGTCGAAGCTGCTGGGATTTGCATCGTCAGTTATGCACGCCGCTGGATCGAACCTTGCCGGGCGGTGATCTGGCCCAAATCCCCCATGCAAATTGCAAATGACAATGCTGTGTCTTCGCAAGTTGCGGGTGGCGGCCTGGCCGGCACTCTTGAAATCGAGGCGGCTCTGGGTGGGGGCACAATGGCACGAAGATAGCTGAACATGTTGTAACATGCAGGAGCAGATATGCGAAAATTGGTCCGGACATGGAAGTTAGGGGTTGGGTTGCTCATCCTCGGGATTCTGACGGGATGCGGCGGCTACGCGTATTATGACGGGGAACCGGATTGGTACGGGCCTGATGACGATTTTTATGGGGATGCTTGGGGAGGTGGAATCTACGGGTACGGGCCTTATTATCATCATGGTTGGTTTGATCATAATTTTGGCCGGCGGGGATTCGCCAGCCGCGGCGCGGGTGGTTTTCACGGCGGAGGCGGATTCCATGGGGGAGGATTCCACGGCGGGGGCGGATTCGGTGGTGGGCACGGCGGCGGAGGAGGGGGCCATGGCAGATGAACGCCAGCCAGGCCACTGAACTCTTATGAACCTGATGATTTTCAATTTTCGATCCGTGTTGATCTTCGCCTTGGGCCTATTCTACGTGACATGGCTTGGGCAGGCGCGGGGTGAGGACCAGCCCGCCGTGTCACAACGCACTTTTGCCTCGCCCGCGGAGGCCACCAATGCGCTGTTCAAAGCGGCCAAAGCGCATGACCGGCAGGCGATGCGTGAAATCTTCGGCCCCGAAGCCACCAACCTTTTGACCGGCGACACAATTCTGGATGACAGGCATTTTGAAGCGTTTGCCGGCCATCTGGCGGAACGATGCGACCTCGTGCAAGAGACCACCAACAGGCTGACCCTGGAAATTGGACGCGAGCAATGGCCGTATCCAATTCCATTGGTCCAAAGCAACGGGATGTGGCTTTTTGACACGATGGCCGGCGAGGAGGAGATCATCAACCGGCACATTGGCAGGGACGAGTATCACGCCATCGGGGTCTGCCGCGCCGTGGTCAAGGCGGAGCATGAGTATGCGGCCCGATTCACCGACAGCGCCGGCCGACCCGTCTATGCGCAGAAATTCAAAAGCACGCCCGGAAAGATGGACGGGTTGTATTGGCCGGCAGAGGCAAACGGCCCGCCCAGCCCTTTGTCCCCGTTCGTGGCTGAAGCTTGTTTTGAAGGATACAATTGGAAAAGCGGCCGGGGGCCGCGTCCATTCCACGGATATTATTTCAAGATTCTGAAGCGGCAAGGCCCTGCCGCCCCAAACGGGAAAATGAATTCTGTCCACGATGGGAAAATGACCGGCGGCTTCGCCGTGGCGGCTTATCCCGCCCGCTGGGGGGAATCGGGCGTCATGACCTTCATCGCAAACCAGGACGGCGTTGTTTATCAGCGGAGCCTGGGTGAAAAGACAGCCAGAATCGCCGCCAAGATGAAGGAGTACAACCCGGACAACCAGTGGACCGTCGTTCAGGAACAGGGCATCACCGATTTGACGGCGGATGATGGGGGCGGCGCACATTAATGTATTCTGAAAATTAGATTAAAATTCTGCAAAAAATTTGCCAAAATTGACCCCGGGCGTACGTTAGTTTGGGGTGGGAAAGGCAATCAGGCCCGCCCCGGAATGGAGGAGTTGAGAAAATGAAAAGACGCTCTTCAGTAATTGGGATGGCCCTGGCTGCCGTCACAGTGACAACGATCTGTTTCGGTTTTTCCTTGAGCGGCGCCTCCGCCCAAACCACATCGACGGCAAGCACCAGCCTGACAGTGCCTTCCGCCCCACAGCCCCCGGCCCTGCCCTATGGCGCGGACCAGGTGGTGAAAATGTATCAAGGCGGCATCAGCAAGGATGTTTTGGTCAATTATGTCAATAACACGGTGCTGCCGTATCACTTGAACGCGGATGGCATCGTTTACCTGCATAACCTTGGAGTGCCGCAAGAGGTCACCCAGGCCATGATCCAGCGCGATGGGCAACTGCAACAGCAGTCCATGCAGCGGTATTATCAGCCGCCTGCGGCAGCGCCGCCAAATAACGCCGCCCCGCCGCAACCGACGGTTGTGACCCCTGCAACGCCGGCTCCCCAAGTCACGGTGATCGGGGACTCGGATTATCCGTACTATAATTACGGTGATTACGGATATCCGTATTATGGCTATGGCTACTATGGTGGCTGGCCGCTATGGTACGGCGGATGGGGAGGATGGGGCTGGGGTTGGGGTGGACGAGGTTGGGGTTGGGGCCATGGAGGGTTTGGACGCGGCGGATTTGGGCATGGCGGATTTGGCGGATTCCACGGTGGAGGAGGTTTTGGCGGGTTCCATGGTGGTGGCGGGTTCCATGGCGGTGGCGGTCATGGTGGAGGGGGGCATCGGTGAGCAGGCCTAAACGCCCGATCAAGGCGGGGCCTCAGGCAGGGGCGAGTAGATGACCTCCGCCTTGGACGAAGCGGCGATGATGTCGCCGGAGCCAACGACGAAGAAGTGTAGCGCATTCACGGTGTACGTTCCAAAATGCGGGGTGGCCGTGCCGGATTGCTCGTTAATGACCAGATAGCCATCCCGGAAGGTGACAGTTTGATTCGCCTCGCCAGTCGCGGCGACAGGGTTGCCATCCAGTGTCAGCCCCTCCACGGTTGATTTGCCGGTGGCGGGAACGTTACGGCTTTTTACGGCCGCCGCGGCTTCCGACTCAACCCACAGCGCGGTGATGTGATGAGTCCCGAGCCTCCCGTCCAAATGAGCCAGCGACGATTGTGAACGATTCTTGCCGCCGGCGCCAATGGTCACGGCATCGAGGGCTTGGGCAGTCACGCCGGGAATGGCAGCGGCGTCCTTGTAGAAAGTATGGACCTCGCCGCCAGTGAGGGGAGCGTCGCCGGAGTCGGCCACCAGCATCGGGGTTGGCGGGGTGGCACCGGGGCTTACTGGAGCCGGGGCGACCTGCAAAGCAACCGCCCTGCCGGTATATTTGGTGGTGGTTGTGAGATTGAAATTCTCCTGCGCCAGCACGGGCCATCCCGCCCAAGCAGCCAGCAGCACAATCCACTGCCGCATCCCGAGACAAGTGTTCTTCATAAGTTTCATCCAGTCTTGCATATCAAGAAAGCAGGGTCAACACAGGGCATGAAGTCAGCGGTTTGTGCTGGTGAGGCGGCCGAGTTGGAATTCCAGGGCAGAATACTGGATGTGGTAATCGTAGCGGGCGTCGGCCTCGCCAATTTGGGCGGAAGTTTGGTTCAGTTCCGCCTGGCTCAATTCGATGATCGAACTGAGGCCGCCTTTGAATCGCGCTTGGGCCAGCTCCAGGGCCTCATTCGCATTTTGCAAAAGTTGCCGCGTCAGAGCCAGACGGTCGTAGGCATATTCGAGGTTGAATTTGGTGACCTGCACGTCGCGAATGATGTTGTTTTCTTCGTCGCGCAAAGTTTCGTCGGCGGCTTTGGCCTGGAATTGCGCTTCCCGGCGGCGGGCCGTGTAAAGACCGCCGGTATAAATTGGCAGGTTCAAATTGACCCCGGCCGCCGCATAATCCGAACTGAGATGCGAATTCCCAGTTGGAATCACGCCAGCCGTTCCGAGCGCATCAATCGTCGGATAAAGCAGTTTGCCCTCCGCCTTGGCAAATTCCTTTGCGGCATCTCGTTGATAGCGCAAACGCGCAAGGTCCGGCCTTTGGGCCAGCGCCTCCAAAATCAACCCTGAAAGACCATTTGTGATATTGGCTGGCATGGGTTCGTCGGCCAGCACAAAGGCCTCTGGTTCGCGTTCAGCCAGCAAAGTCGACAGCACGGCAAAGCTTGACTTGAGGTCGCTCCGCGCCTTGGCCAGCAGGATGGTCGCCTGGTCGAAATCCACGCTGGCAAAACTTACGTCGAGGTCAGATTTCAATTTATTGGTTGCCAGCATCTGGGTTTGTTGCAGGACCAGTTGGCGCGATTTCACGGTCTCCTCGGCCACCTCCAGAACGGATTGTGCGGCCAGACTGGAAAAGTAGGCGCTGTTGACCTCCAACAGAATTTGCTCGCGTGTCGCTTCCAGGTTCATTTCCTCTGCCCGGGTGTGCAATTTGGCGCTCTGCGTCAGCTCCCACGTCCGTCCAAAATCCGTAATGAGCTGGCTGATGGTGACGCCCTCGGCGTCGCGATCGTAGATGAGGGGATTATTCATTGCGCCCGCGGCAATGCGGGTATTGTTCGGGTCCGCCGTGCCGACGGCGGTCGCGCTGCCGTAAATGTTGGGGAAAAAGGCGGACTGAACTTCCTTGGTGGACTGTCTGGCCGCCAGAGCGGTGAGGTTGGCCACGGAAATCCTGGGATGCTGCGTCAAGGCGATTTGCTGCGCCTCTTGCAGAGTAAGATGACGCGGCAGCGATTCGGCGGCTGTTCCGCGAAAGGCCAGCGCCGCTGCCAACAACAACACACCAAATCTTCTCATGCGGTTTGCCCTCGCAGCGTGGCCGGCGGCTGCTTCGGCTCATGATTGCGATGAACCAGCAGATAAGCCGCCGGGACAATGAATACAGTCAACACCACCGAAACCGCCAGGCCGCCGATGATCGCCATGGCCAGCGGCGCGTAGGCTTCACTGCCGGTGCCGAGCTTCAAGGCCATCGGCAGCAAGCCGATCAGCGTGGCGCCCGACGTCATCAACACCGGACGCAGGCGGACGCGGCAGGCCAGCGAAACGGCCTCGCGCACCGGACGGCCTTCCCCCCGCAATCGGTTCGTGAATTCCACAATGAGAATGCTGTTGGAGACAACGATTCCCACCATCATCACCACTCCCATCAATGACATGACATTCAACGTTGTCCCGGTGAGCCACAGTATCAGCAGCACCCCGGTCAGCCCGGTCGGGATGGCCAGCAGGATCAAAAACGGGTCAACAAACGATTTGAATTGCGCGACAAGGATCAAATAGACCAGCACCGTCGAGAGGATTAGGCCCAGTCCGAAGCTCTGGAAGGAGGAGCGCATCGCCTGCACGGTACCGCGCACATTGATGACCGTGTTGGGGGGCAATGTGGTTTTGTCCACAATTTTTTGCACGTCGGCATATACTTTGTCCACGGCTTCGCTGGTAGGCGCGACATAGACATCGATCACGCGCCGGATTTGGTAATGATCCACCTCGGTGGGAGCGGGGGCGCGGGAAAAATGGACGACGGAGTCCAGGCGCGTCGGCTCTTTGAGATGGGCCGCGCGCAAGGGCATGGAGCCAAGGTCAGCGAGACTTTTCACTTTATCTTCCGCATATTGGACGGTGAAAAGATAATTGTTGCCGGTTTTTGGATCAATCCAGTAGCTCGGGGAGATCATCCCATCAGATGTCAACGCGGTGATAAGGCTGTCAAGCACCTCTTTGGCGCTCAAACCCAATTCGCTCGCCCGCTCGCGGTCGATGTCAACATTCAGCGCCGGGTAATCCACATCCTGCGGCACTAGGACGTCGCTGACACCGGGCAAGGCCCCGGCCTGCTGGGCAATCCGGGCAGCGATATCGTGCGCGACATGCATATCCATGCTGCTGACTTGTATGTCCAGCGGTGCCGGTATTCCCTGGTTGATGACGGCATCGACCAGGCCGCCGGTCTGGAAGTAGGCGCTGATCTGGGGCAGGTCGCGCCGCAGCCGGGCGCGGACAAGGTTCATGTAGGCAAAGCTGCTGAGTGCATGGCCGTCGTTGAGTCCCACCTGGACGATGGCCGTGCTGGGACAGGAATTTGGATTCAAAATGGCGTTAAAGCCTGGCGTAGTGCCGATGTTCGAGACGATGATCTTGATGTCCTTTTGCGGGACTATCTGGCGCACGATATCTTCGACTTGGCCAATCAATTGATCGGTCAGTTCCAAACGAGTGCCCGACGGCGCCTTGACACTAATGACGAACTGGCTTGGATCGGTGCGGGGGAAGTAAGCTTGGCCGATGAAGGGATACAGCCCCAGACTGAGAATGAAAACGCCGCTGATGCCAAGGACGAGGGCGACCGGCCGCAGCAAGCCGATTTTTAGAACTCCTTCGTAACCATCCAGCATCCCGGTGAATTTACGGTTGAACCACGCGTTAAATCTCCGGCCCCTGCCCTGCGGCGCAGTGTCCCCGAGTTCCTCGTGCGCTTGGTGAGTTTTAATGAGCTTCGCGCAAAACAGCGGCACGACGGACATCGCCACCACATAGGAAGCCAGTAATGAGAAGACCACGGAGAGCGCCAGGGCGGTGAACAGGAAGCGACTGACGCCGTAGAGAAAAGTCACCGGGAAAAAGACCACAATCGTGGTCAGCGTCGCCGCCAGGACCGGCAGGGACACTTCCTGCCCCCCGCGTTCGGCGGCGACTTCGGGCGGCTCGCCCATTTCCAAATGGCGGAAAATGTTCTCCAACACCACCACCGAATTGTCGATCAGCCGGGAAAAGGCCAGGGCCAAACCACCCAGAATCATGGCGTTGATAGTGTTTCCACCCAAGTCCAGGGCGATGAAGGCCGCCAAGGCCGATAGCGGAATGGAAAGAAACACCGCCACCGTGGCCCTCAGGCTGCCAAGGAAAACCAGGATCATCAAACCGGTAAGGACCAGGCCGATGGCGCCTTCATGAATCAGAGTCTCGATGGCCGTGCGCACGAAAACCGATTGGTCAAACACCACTTCCGTGATCAGACGCCTGGGCACATCCAGCAAATGAGCGACAACATTCTTGACACCGTTGACTACAGCGATGGTGTTGGCGTCGCCGCCCTGTTTGACCACGGGGATGTAAACCGAGGGCTGGCCGTTGATGCGGACCTTGTTGTACTGGATTTGCGCGGCATCTTTGGCCTCGCCAATGTCTCCCACCAATACCGACGCCTCTCCCACCGTTTTGAGCGGCACCAGGTTGACATCTTTCATGGAATTAATCTGGCTGTTGGCATAGACGCTGTAATCCAATGGACCGATTTTGACGTCGCCCGCCGGTAGAATGAGATTGGCTTCGTTGACGGTGCGCACTACGTCCATCACGCTCAATTGGTGCGCTTCCAATTTGAGTGGGTCCACATAAACCATGATTTGACGATAGCGTCCGCCAAAGGCTGGCGGCACCGAAGCGCCCGGGATGCCCGCCATCTGGTTGCGAATGGTGAACTGACCCAGGTCGCGCAATTGCGCCTCGCTCAGGTTCTTGCCTTTCAGGGTGACCAGACAGACCGGCAAGCTGGACGCATCGAATTTCATCACCACAGGCGGCAGTGTGCCGGTGGGCAAATAGCGCAGGGTGGCCATGGACAAATTGGCGATGCTGGTCACATCGGAATCCGGATTGGAGCCGGGTTGGAAATAGACTTTGATCAGACTTACGCCGGTGAGCGAACGCGACTCCATGTGGTCAATTCCGCCGGCCAGCGTGAACATGCGCTCGAATTGGCCGGTGATGTCGTTCTCGATTTGCTCGGGAGGCATGCCGGAATAGAACGTCGCCACGACGACAACCGGAATGTTAATGGCTGGAAACAGGTCCACAGGCATGCGCACCAGGCTGGTCACGCCCACCACGCACACGATGAGGCAAATAACGACGATTAAATAGGGATAACGAATGGCAAATCGGGGCATATCGAGCCTAAATTTGATTTTTGCGCACGGCCTCGCGCAGTTTTTCCAACGAGAATTCGGGCGAACGGCAGACGTCAATAATCGCCCGGTGTTTGGCGGCAATGCCGGCGGCTGCGGCCGGAATTCTCCCGGCCAATTTCAACGGGATGGACTGCACACCATGCAAATCCCCATGCAGCAGATCCCCTGAATGTACGCTCAGACCCGCCACCTCCACTGGCCCGCCAAATTCCACAATATGCACGTAAGCGTGGGATACGGTAACATTCTCGGCAAAGAGGTGAAATCCGGCAGCCGCTGCCGCAGGAAGATCGCGCACCGCCCCGTTGGTCACAACGCCCACACAACCCAGGGTTTGAAGGATGTTCATATGCACCTCGCCCACCAACGAACCCAGCCCCGTACGGCTGGCCGTGTCCTGCACCACCACCACCCGTGGGGCGGGCACGGATTGAATGTACTCCCACAAATCCGTGCGGTCGTGGTACGCCGGTCCGGCGAACGCCGGCGCAGCGCCCCGGATCATCATGGTTGCGGCGTAACCAACCATCGGCTGCAATTGCGGAAACAGGCACCGGACCGATCCATGCATGAATCCTTCATTGCGCAATCGCACATGGAACGTCTCGATGGCATTGGACAGGGTGCAGGCATCCAGCCGGCGCAAGGCGTCCAATTCTTCCGTTGTTAATGGCGGCACTGGGTTCGGTTTGCTCATAAGAAAAATTCATTCTGGCGTTGGAACATCGATGACTTTGGGGGCGACTTTCTCGCCCGCGCTGAATTGCGACCTGCTTCCTATCAATACTAATTCCCCCTCTTTCAGCCCGGAAACCACCTCGAAACGGTTGGGCGTTTCCAACCCGAGCGTCACCGGTCTTTCTTCAATTTCGTTTTGGCTGTTGATGACATATACGCTGGACATCTGACCGGGCGGGACCGCTTGGATGGGAATGGAAAGCGCATGTTCGCGGTGCTCCACCGGGAGGGCGAGATTGACGTACATCCCAGGCACCAGGGTCAAATCCGGATTGGCCACCTCGATTTCCGTCGCCATCGTGCGAGTGTCGAGATTGACCTTCAGGCTTGAGCGCGTGATTTTGCCGGAAAATGGCTTGCCGCCCATCGAGACGATACTCCCGCTGACCGTGTTACCAATGTAGATGTCCTTCACGTAGTCCTCCGACACAAAAAAATCCAGCCGCAGATGATAATTGTCGGAAATCTCCAGCAGCGGCTGGGTGTTCTCGGTGGCGGTGCCCGCTTCGACGAGTGCGCCGGGATCGACGTAGCGGTGCGTGATGACGCCGTCGAACGGCGCGGTGATTTGCGTGTAGCCGACCAGCGTCCGGTACTTGCCCACGTCTGCCTGGGCCGCCCCCACAGCGGCCTCCGCCGCCAAGTCCTTGGCCGTGGCCGTGTCAATGTCCTGCTGCGCCACCAGATTCGGATGGTCGTGGTTCACGGCCATCAGGCGGGTATATATCAAATGCGCGTTGGTGAAATCCGCCTCGGTGCGCCGTTCGATGGCCAGGGCGTTATTCAGTTCGTCGTGCAATTCCGGCACTTCAATCGTCGCCAACAATTGCCCGGCCTTCACCCGATCGCCAAAATCGACATTCATCTTGTCAAGATAGCCCGACACCTTGGAGTGCAGTTCCACCTCGACGTAGGGCCGGAATTCTGCCGGAATCGGAACGATTTTGGACAGGGTCTCACGCTGCACCCGGGCGGCGGGCGCGGTGGGAGTCTGGTCCTCGGAATGCGCCGCCGTCGTGGCACCCTGCTTGCATGAAGCACAAATAATGGCGGCCATGAACCCCGCTGCCACTAGCGCCAGGATTCTCCGCCGTTTCGATTCGTCAGTCATAACTTTAATTCCTCATTCTTTGCCCTGGCCGGGCCAGGGGCAGTTCCACGGTGAACATGCGCTCGAACTGGCCGGTGATGTCGTTCTCCATCTGTTCCGGGGGCATCCCGGCATAAAAGGTGGCCACCACCACCACGGGTATTTTGATCGGTGGGAACAAATCCACCGGCATCCTCACCAGACTCGTCACGCCCAGCACGCACGTGATCAGGCAGATGACGATGACGAAATACGAATAACGAATGGCAAATCGCGACATGGTGATTGAGTCAGTGTTTTATCCTGGCCACTGCCGCCTGGAGTCTTTCCAGGGAAAAATCGGGGGAGCGGCTGAGAGAGATCAGCGTTTCTTCCTCACTGGCGATGTGCATCGCCACGTCCGGAATGAGGGCCGCGATGTCCAGCGGAATGGATTGCACGCCGTGAACATCACCATGCAGCAACTCGCCCGGCCGGATTTTCAATCCGCCAATGTCCACCGACCCGCCCATGTCCACCACCTCGACGTGTGCGTGCGACACCGAGACGCTGCCGACAAAGAGGGGGAAGCTCATCGCCTCCGCCTCCGGGATGTCGCGCACCGCCCCGTTCGTCACCGCTCCCTCGCAGCCGAAGGTTCGCAGGACGTTGATCTGCGCCACACCGAGCAATGAACTGAGGCCGATCGTCGGGGAACAGTCCTCCACCACCACCACGCGCGGCTCCGGCCTCGACATGAAATAATCCCACCAGTCGCTGCGGTCCGGGAAAATCCCGCCCCCCGCCGGCGCCTCGGCCCGGCGCACCTTGATCGTGGCGGCGTAGCCCACCAGACGCGGCAGACGCGGGAAAAGGCAGCGCACGCTGCTGTCCACAAAGCCCTCGCGGCGCGTCTCGTTGTGGAAGAATTCGATGGCGTTGGCCAGCAGGCTGGCGCTCATCTGCCGGAACGGCTCCAAATCCTCGTTTGTCAAGACTGCTTTACTTTCCTTCATTGTGCTCATGCAAGCTTCACTCTTCGCTGCGTGTTTCCCCTCTGGGGATTGCCCACTCCTTCCGCCTGCACGTCCTTGAGGGATGGCTCGTCCGCGTCATCCGGCGGGAGGTTGGGTGCTGGTGGTGGGGTGGATGCTTCGTCAATCATATATTTATTTTGCCGCGCGGCTTTTGTGCCAGGGGCAGTTCCACGATGAAGCGGCTGCCTTTGCCCTCGGCGCTGTCCACTTCGACCCGCCCGCCGTGCGCCGTGCAAATCGACTTGACTATGGCCAGCCCCAGGCCGGCCCCGCCCGCTTCGCGCGAGCGGGCGTTGTCCACGCGGAAGAAGCGCTCGAAGATGTGAGGCAAAGCGCCGGGCGGGATGCCAATGCCCGTATCGGCCACTTCAATGACCGCCTTGTCTTCGCGGGCGCGGACATTGAGGTTGATGGATCCGGCTTGCGGCGTGTATTTGATGGCGTTGTCCAGAAGATTGACCACCACCTGCTTGATGCGGGCGCGGTCGCCTTCCACGCAGACGCTGCCCTGCGCATCGCAGGAGACGGAAACACCCTTGTCCTCCGCCAGCAAAGACATCTGCTCCGTCGTGCTGGCGGCCAGCGACGCCAAATCAAATCGCTCCCAGGCTTGCTGCGCCTCGCCGGCATCCAGGCGGGAAATGGCAAAAAGCGCATCGACAATTTTTGCCAGGCGATCCACCTCCTCCAAAGCGCTCCCGGCCCGGTCGCTCACCGCCGGCAGAGAGCGGGTTTGTTCCACCACGCTTTCCATCTCGCCACGCAGCGCAGCCAGCGGCGTGCGCAGTTCGTGCGAGGCGTCGGCCAGAAAGCGGCGGTTTTGTTCCAGCGCCTCGCTCAACCGAACGATCATGCGGTTCAGCGCCAGGGACAAATGTTCCAATTCATCGCCCGTGTTGGTCAACGGCAGACGCTCGCTCAGCTTATGCAGGCTGATTTGCTCCGCGCTGCGCGCAATTTGCACCACCGGCGCCAAAGCGCGCCCCACCAAAATATAGCCGCCTCCCACCGCCACCAGCACGACCACCGGCACTCCCAGCAGCAGCAGAAAGAGCACGTGCGACAGGATGGTGTCGATGGGTTGCATCGGCCCGCCGCTTTCAACCAGATAGACCCGGCCCGAGGGGGTTCGATAATCTTCGGCCACGACGAGCAGACGATTGCCGTCCGGCAGCGACGCGATGCGGGGCGAATCCCCGGCCGGAACCGGCGGCAGGCCCGTTGGATCAAATGTTGCCGCGCGGCCCGAGGCGTAGATGACGGTCCCGTCCCCGCGGCTCAGGCGGACAAATCGATCGTAATTCTCCGGCGCGTAGCGCGCCTTGATTTCATCGATAATATAGGCTTCCCCGGTTTTCTCCACGTCGGCCAGGAGCGACAGGGTGATTTGCTGGTTGCGCCGTTGCATGGATTGCACCAGGCTCTGTTTCAGGTAATGGCGCAACGCCTGGTACATAGCCGCGCCATAAAGCAGGAAAACGCCGGTCAACAAGCCGGCGTACCACATGATGAGGCGAAAGCGAAGCGAGCGCGTGTTCATGGTTCCGCTTCGTCGCTCGCGCAATACCCCACCCCCCGCACCGTGCGGATGAGTTTGTGCGGAAACGCGTCATCGACCTTGCTGCGCAAATGCCGGACATACACGTCCACGATATTGGTAAGCCCTTGGAAGCTTTCGTCCCAGACGTGCTCAATGATCATCGTCCGGGATATGACTCTGCCCGGGTTGGCGGAAAGATACTCGAGAAGGCTGTATTCCTTGGGCGTCAGTTCAATCCGCTTCCCGGCCCGCCTCACTTGCTGCTTCTGGCGGTCGATTTCCAAATCGCCGATGCGCAGGACGCTGGAGCGGTCAGGCGAACCGCGGCGCAACAGCGCCTTGACCCGGACCAGTAATTCATCGAAAGCGAACGGTTTTGTTAAATAGTCGTCGGCTCCCGCTTCAAAGTGCTCGACCTTTTCGGGAGTGCCGGCGCGCGCTGTCAGGATCAGCACCGGCACTTGCGAGCCGCGCCGCCGGATGCGTTTCAGGATCTCCATCCCACCCAAGCCGGGCAGCATGAGATCGAGCACGATCAGGTCGTAGTTGCAGGTGCTGGCCATCTCCCAGCCGGCCTGGCCGTCGTTGGCCACGTCCACCGCGAACCGCTGGTCGCGCAACCCCCGGGCCACAAACTCAGCCACCTTGCGCTCGTCTTCGATTACCAGAATTCTCATAACTCTGCACCATTTGACACCGGCAACATTAACTTCCGATGAACAATACATTAAAAACCATTCAGAATCGAGGGGCGGTCCGCCCTGCGCCGCCTGGCATAATTAAGACACCAATGGAGCGTTTTAACCCATTACAAAAAAATATTATAATTCCCATTGACATAATAGGAGTTTTTGGTAATCTCTCCTGAAATGAACGCTATAAAACTGATAATAAAGAATCATCGTTGGGTGATTGCCGCGGTGGCGGGCGCTCAATTTCTGGCCCTCAATGCAACGGCGGAGGACACCAACGATCCGATTGCCGATTTGAAAAGACAAATCCAGGAGTTGACCCAAAAGGTCGATGCCTTGGAGGCCCGGCAAAAGGCCGCCGGGGAACAGCAGCAGCAATTGGCTGCAGCGCAGGAAAAGACGAGCGCCAAGCTGACGAACGCCCCCTTCATCACCGCCGGAGCCAACGGGTTCTCCATGCAATCCGCCGACGGCGACTTTGTATTGAAGCTGAAAGGCTTCGCCCAAGTCGATTCGCATTATTACGCCAGCGCGGCTCCAACCAAGGACGAATTCACCATCCGCCGCATGCGCGACATCGCCAGCGGCTCGGTCTATCACAATTTTGAGTATTATTTGCAGACCGATTTCGCTTCCGGCATCACCAGTTCCACGACCAACAATTCCTTCCTGCAGGATGCCTACGTCAATGTGAATTATTTCCCGCAACTCCAGGTGGAGGCCGGCAAAATGAAGGTGCCGCTCAGCCTGGAATGGGTGCCCCTCGACCAGTACCTCTGGTTCCTCGAACGCGGTTTCCCCAGCGAACTGGTGCCCAATCGCGATGTCGGCGTCATGCTGCATGGCGACCTTTTCCACGGCGCCCTGAGTTACTTTGCCGGCGTGTATAACGGCATCCCTGACAACTCCAGCGGCGACGCCGCCGTGGCGGACAACGACAAGGACGTTGCCGCCCGGATTTTTGCGTTGCCTTTCAAGAACACCGATTTCGCTCCGCTGAAAAAACTCGGCCTTGGCCTCGGCGCGAGTTACGGCCTCCAACCGGGGCAGACCACCCCCACCTTTGCCACGGTGGCCCGCCAGACATTTTTTTCCTACAGCAACAACGTCAGCGAAGCCGGCCAGCATTTTCGTCTTGACCCGCAGGCCTATTATTTCTGGGGGCCTCTTGGCATCTACGGCGAATACGTCCTTTCCGACACGAAATACAAAGTCGCCGACAAGACGCGCCACACGGCCAATTTCAACGACACGGCTTGGGACATCGTTGGCTCCTATTATCTGACCGGCGAAGAAAATAACTGGGCGACATTGCCCGACGTGGATGATCCGCTCCGTTTCGGCAAAACCGGCTGGGGCGCGTTTCAGTTGGCCGCCCGTTTCGGCCAGATTTCACTCGATCCGGCTTCTTTCCCGCTCTATGCTGTCAAAGGGTCGGCGCAAGGAGCCACCTCCTGGGGCGTGGACTTGAACTGGTATCTGAACAGAAACGTGAAGTGCATTCTCGAGTACGACGCCACAACGTTCAACGGCGGCAACAAAACGCCGGGCACCGTCACGGGCCAGACCGAACAGGCCCTGCTGGGCCGGTTGCAATTTGGCTTCTGAGCCGGGTCGGATGCATGAGTCGTTACATTCTCTGCTTTCTATTGGCTTTGGCTGCCCAGCCGGTCCTGGGCCAGAAGGCGGTGTCCTTGCTCAATGTCTCCTACGATCCGACGCGGGAATATTACAAGGACATCAACGCCGTCTTCAGCCAACACTGGCAGAAGAAAACCGGCCAGGTGGTTACGATCCAATTGTCAAACGGCGGCTCCGGCAAACAGGCCCGCGCCGTGATCGATGGTTTGCAGGCCGACGTGGTTTCTCTCGGGCTGGCTTGGGACATTGACCAATTGCATGACCAGGCCAACCTGGTTCCTGCCGATTGGCAGACACGACTGCCCGATGACAGTTGCCCGTATTCGTCCGCCATTGTCTTTCTGGTCAAAAAGGGCAATCCCCTGCACATCAAGGATTGGGACGATTTGGTCCGGCCGGGCGTGACCATCGCCATGCCCAATCCAAAAACGTCCGGCGGCGCGCGCTGGACCTACCTCGCCGCCTACGGCTATGCCTTGCGCAAAAACCACAACTCCGCCGCAGCCGCCACGCGGTTTATCGGGCAGTTTTACCGCAACGCCCCCGTGCTTGACGAAGGCGCGCGCAGCGCCACCATGACCTTTGCCCAGCGCGGCATCGGCGATGTGTTGATCAGTTGGGAAAACGAGGCCCTGCTGGTGATGGACAATTTTGGCCGGGACAATTACGAGATTGTTTATCCTTCGCTCAGCATTTTGGCGGAGCCGCCCGTTTGCCTGGTCGATAAGTATGCTGACGCCCACGGTACGCGGAAGGAAGCGGAGGCCTACCTGCAATTCCTCTACACCCCGGAAGCGCAGGAGATCGCGGCCCGGCATTATTTCCGTCCGCGCCTGAGGGAAGTTGCCCTGCGCCACGAGAAAACGTTCCCGCGCATGAATCTTTTCAAACTCCAGGATGTTTTTGGAAGCTGGAAGCTGGCCGAAAAAATCCATTTCCAGGAAGGAGGCATTTTTGACCAGATCTCCAGCAGCCGGCGGTGAAGAGGACGCGCCAACGCACCTCGACGAAGCGCCGCCAGGGCGCCGTGCCGCGTCCAGTCCGTTGCCTGGCTTGAAATTCACGCTGGGGTTCACGGTTTTTTATCTCAGCATCATCGTGCTGCTGCCGGTGGCGGCGCTGGTGCTGAAATCGTTCCATCTTTCCTGGGCCGAGTTGTGGGCGCTGGCCACCAACGAACGCGCGCGCGCCGCGTATGAACTGAGTTTGACCGCTTCCCTGGTTGCCGCGCTGATCAACGCCGTGTTTGGAAGCCTGCTGGCCTGGGTCTTGATTCGCTACGAATTCCCCGGACGCCGCCTGCTCGATGGGCTGGTGGATTTTCCGTTCGCGCTGCCCACGGCGGTGGCGGGGTTGACGCTGGCCAATTTATTCGCCGCCCACGGCTGGCTGGGGCAATTCCTGGTGCCCATTGGAATCCGGGGCGCCTTTACGCCGCTCGGGGTCATCATCGCCCTGACTTTCGTCGGTCTGCCTTTCTCCGTGCGAACGCTTCAGCCCGTCCTTGAGAACCTCGACCGCGGTGTCGAAGAAGCCGCCGCCTGTCTCGGGGCCAGCCGTTTCCGCACCTTTGCCAGCGTCATCGCGCCAACCCTTTTCCCGACGATCCTGACCGGGTTCGGCCTTTCCTTCGCGCGCGCCTTGGGGGAATACGGCTCCATCAAATTCATTTCCGGCAACCTGCCCAGCACGGAAATCGCGCCCGTCCTCATGGTCGCGCGGCTCGACCAATACGATTACACCGGCGCCATTGCCGTCGCGCTGGTGTTGATGGTGTTTTCCTTCGCGCTGCTGTTCAGCCTGAACTGGATACAGGGCTGGGCCGCCAAATTCCAACAGCCATGAACCCGCTCCCTGCTCCAACTCAACGGCCCATCACGCCGCCTTCCACAACGGAAAACGCGGTCGTGAAATGGCTTTTGATCGCGGTGGCCGGCGGGTTCGCCGCCCTCTTTTTATTGTTGCCGCTGATCAATGTTTTTGCCCAGGCCTTCGCCGGCGGTTGGGCGCCTTATTGGAATGCAGTGACGGACAGGGACACCGGTTCCGCCATTCGCCTGACCTTTCTTGTCGCGGTCATCAGCGTTCCATTGAACGTCGCTTTTGGGCTGGCCGCTTCCTGGGCCATTGCCAAGTTTAATTTTCGCGGGAAAGCCATTCTATTAACCTTTATTGACCTGCCGTTTTCCGTTTCGCCGGTGGTGGCCGGGCTGATGTTTGTGCTGCTCTTTGGGGCCAACGGACTGTTTGGCGACTGGCTGACCGCGCATCATCTCAAAATCATCTTTGCCCTTCCCGGAATTGTCCTGGCCACAATCTTCGTCACCTTTCCCTACGTCGCGCGGGAACTGATCCCCATCATGCAGGACCAGGGTTCGGAGCAGGAAGAAGCGGCGTTGACCCTGGGTGCGAGCGGCTGGCAAACGTTTTGGCATGTCACGGTTCCTTCGGTCAAATGGGGCCTGCTCTACGGCATCATCCTTTGCAACTCGCGGGCCATGGGCGAATTTGGCGCGGTGGAAGTCGTCTCAGGCCACATCGCCGGCCAGACCGACACCCTGCCCTTGCGCGTTGACAAACTCTACAACGAATTCGATCCCGTCGCCCCGTTTGCCGTGGCGACCCTCCTGGCCTTCCTCGCCCTGGCGACGCTGTGCATCAAACTTTTCCTCGAATGGAAAAGCCGCGACGAAGCGTGATTTGAGATCTCTGACTGCACCCTGTTTCACTTCTTCCTTCATCCTTCCGCCTTCTGCCTTCCGCCTTTTCTTCCACGCTGGCGATAAATGATCAAGAGATTATCCAAAAACGAACCTGGGTTGACCCCTCGCCCCAATCGTCAAGATGCAGGATCGTTGAGTTGAAAGGTTGCGTATTGTTGGCTTTGGCGCGGCCCATGTAACAAATCCTCTTGCCACAACATCAAACCCATGTTACAAGGGTTCGTAATGGCGCGGTCATCGACCTCTTTTCGGCCAAAATGGAAGCTCGGTAACACCTCCGTTATCCGGGTGCCGAAAGCGCTTGCTCCGGCAGTGCTGCAATTCGCGCACAACCTTGACCAGAAATCAGAGCCGTCAGAACTCCACGACACGGTAGTGGCTTACCGTACCGCCGAAGACGTCGAAATGAGCCAACCGGTCAACGTCGCTTCAGTGCCGCAACGCTCGCCATTCCGCTACCCCGGCGGCAAGACGTGGCTTGTTCCATACATCCGCTCCTGGCTGGCGCACAAGCCAACTCCCGTTGATATTGTAGTCGAGCCTTTTGCCGGCGGCGCTATTGTTGGCCTGACTGCTGGTTTCGAGGGGTTGGCCGAACATGCCGTTTTCGTCGAAAGCGACCCCAACGTCGCCGCTGTCTGGCATACCATTTTAGGGGGGCAAGCCAAATGGCTCGCCGACCAAATCTTAAACTTCGATTTGACACACGCGAACGTGACCGCCGTTTTAAGCAAAGAACCCGCCAGCCAGCGGGAGCGGGCGTTTGCCGTGATCCTTAGAAATCGCGTCCAGAGAGGGGGCATCATGGCCGCTGGCGCCGGACTGGTGAAGACTGGCGAGAATGGCCGAGGCCTCAATTCCCGTTGGTATCCTGAGACGCTCGCTCGCCGCATTCAGGAGATTGCAGCCATAGGTGAGCGGTTCACCTTCATTGAAGGCGACGCCTTCGAAATCATCCGCCGCTACTCTGATGACGAATGCACAGCTTTCTTCGTGGACCCCCCGTACACCGTTGCCTCCAAGCGTCTTTACTTCCACTGGCAGGTTGACCATAGAAGCCTGTTTGAACTGTTGGCCAGCGTGCAAGGAGACGTCCTCATGACCTACGACAATACCCGTGAAATCGCCTTGCTCGCGGCAGAGTTTGGGTTCGAGACTCAGGCCATTGCCATGAAGAACACCCACCACGCCAAGATGACGGAACTCTTAATCGGAAAAGATCTGTCCTGGCTCAGGCGAGCGGCAAACGGTCGCGAATCTGCTTCTCGAAAAGGTCAAGAGACATTGGCGTTCCACCCGTAAGCCCCTCGACTGCGTTGTCGAGCGTGGTGAAGTGGGTTTTATGTCGCTGAAGTGAAAAGCGCCCGTCCTTCGCCGGGGCGAAGGAAACAACAAACCACACAATTTCGCAATTGGACAAGTCCTTCACTTCGCGCATTTCGCTCAACGAATCCCAAAATGAACGGTCAATGACAACGGCCATTTTCTTCCCCCACCGGCTGATCGTTGGCACCTTGATTTGCAACTGCGGCATCAAGCGCTTTGGCCCGGACGAACGGAAATCCGGCCTCCTTTGAACCTGCGGAAATGGCACCCCCGGCCCTGTCCATTCCCGCATCATCTTGAAATCATTCTCCATGCTCATCCCGGAGAAATACACCGCTTGAAACTCCAATGCGCACCACCTCAGTTCACCGTGTGGTGACCTGGATTCACATGCGTTCAATCTTCTTTGCGTCGTTGCGCCTTGGCGTCCTTGCGTTGAACTCCGCCTGCCCTATTGATTGGATGCGGCTAAGTGGTTGACTATCAACGCCGAATGCTGTTCCCCCAAAAACATTCGGGGTTCGGGGTAGCGGGTCTTGATCTTTTTTGCGATCCTTGTGCCTTATCGCGGCAATTCCATGTTTTTGCCCCCCATCTTTCTGCCTTTCCCTCATCACATGACCATATGTTTTCTTTGTGATCTTGTGCTCTATGTGGTTAATCCCTGTGGCAATTCATCTTTTGGTTGCGGCTTCTCACAGCAGCGCATTGGCCATGCAGGAGTTAAACCCAGCCATTGGATCGGATAATGGTCGCAATGATTTGCTTTCTCCGTTCTGCCGTGACGGCTCCGCGTTGGTTCTTCAAGTCCGCCTTTTTCGCCATGAACAACAGGTCGCAGCGGCAGAGTGTCGGCCAGTCCAAACCATCGCCGGCATCCAAAATCACTTCATGGGGTTCCGCAAGGCGCGTGGCAGGCTTGGACGCGCACAGGAGCAGGTTTATCTCCGGCTTGTTGGCCACCCTGCCCGGGTGCGAGACAATCACCGCCGGATGCGGCTCGGGCCAGCCCGACGGCTGCCAATTGAAAATGTCCCAAGCTTTCATTCCCCGGGAAGCGGCATGGGCAGGGATGCGCAGTGTGCGGACAACGCATCGAATTCCGGATCCGGCCTCTCAAAGCACCGCCGGGATTCCTCTGCCGTAAATGGTTTCAAGCTTTTGAGCGGATCGGGCGTCAACTGCTCCACCAGGCTGGGCAGGCCAAGCTTGATGCTCTGCCGCATGGTGTCGGCCATCGACAGTCCTGTCTTCCGGGCCGCTTTCCGCACCTCCTGCAGCAGGCCGGAAGGAACGGCCAAAGGGTAAGTATTGGTCTTCATGTAAGAATCTTACATCGTGGCCGGCCGGTTTTCAAGCCGTTCGTTTCGGGTATTTTCAGGTTATTTCGGCTTTTCAAATCAGCGCATTGGCCAGGAGGGTCAGGGCCAGGCCGGCGATGCCGATGATGGTTTCACACAGCGTCCAGGTGCGCAAGGTCTGGCCAACTGTCAATCCCAGGCATTCCTTGACAATCCAAAAACCGCCGTCGTTGAGGTGCGAAAGGAACAGCGAGCCGCAGCCCATCGAGATGACCACCAGTTCCACGTTTGTCCCCGGATGCAACGCCAGTTCGGGACCCATCAAGGCCGACGCCGCAGTGATGGCGACCGTCGCCGAGCCGGTGGCGACACGGATGAAGGCGGATACCAGCCAGGCATAAACCAACGGCGGCAGATTCATGGCCTGGGCCAATGACCCCATCGCCGCCGCCGCGCCGCTCACTTGCAAGACGCGCGCGAACCCGCCGCCGCCGCCGACAATCAACACCGCCATGCCGACCGACGCGACGGATTCCTCGGCGAATTTCGCCAGTTCAGCGCGGCTGAATCCGCATTTCGTGCCGAGCGACCATAACCCAAACAGCACGGAGATGAGCAACGCGATGGACGGATTGCCGATGAACCCGGCGATGTCCCTTCCCCTCGTGCCCGGCGGCAGCGCCATTGAGGCAATTGTCCCCATCATCATCAGGAGCACCGGCAGCAGCATGGAGAACAGCGTCAGGCCGAAGTCCGGCCAGCGCCGTCCTTCCGCCAGCGGGTGCAGGGCAATCGGCGGCGGCGCAACATTGACATGCCGGCTGGCCCATCGGGCGAAAAGCGGACCGGCGATGGCAGCCGTCGGCAGGCCGAGGATCAGCGCCCAGACGGCGACCATGCCGGCGTTGGCGTGCAGCGCCTGGATGGCCACGACCGGGCCGGGATGCGAAGGAATCAGTCCATGCATGACGGAGAGACAGGCCAGCAACGGAAGGGCCAGTTGCAGGAAAGGCCGCCGCGTCTCGCGGGTCAGCGTGTGCAGAATCGGGATCAAAAGAATCAGCCCGACGGCAAACCATGTCGTCAAGCCGACGACCAGGGCCAGGGTCATGACGCAGAGGCCAATCCGGCGCGGGCCGAAGATGGCGACCATTCTTTTGGCCAGGACTTCCGCGCCGCGCGATTCGGCCAGCAATTTGCCGAGCATCACGCCCAAACAGATCACCGCCGCGACGCCGCCCAGCGTTGTCCCCAACCCTTCCTGAAAGGCTTCGGCGACGATTAACAAGGGCTTGCCCGACCCGGCACCGACGCACATGGCAGCAACGAGCAAAGCGAGAAAGGCGTTGAGCCGGACCCGCATGACCAGCAGCACCAGCAGGCCAACGCCGGCCAGCGCCAGCGCGATGAGCATCCATTGCGACGGCGTCATGCCTTGGGGCAGAAGGGCGGGAGAAGGCACGCCCTCCAAAGCGGCGGCTTGGACCACGGCGATGATGAACGGCGGCTTCAAGGGCATCTTGCAGCTTGAGTTTCAATGTTTTTGCCAAACCAGGTCAATCCAAAAGCCAGAGACGCCCCCCAACCCTTAGGTTTCCTCAGTCCTTCCTGCGCTTGGACTCCAAATCCGCGTCCTCGGCCGAAAGTAACAGATCCAGCATGCGTTCGCGGCGGTTGAGGAAATCTTTCATGACCTGATAATGCTCAGTTTCCGTGTAGAGGATTTTGGAAATAAAACGCTTCGCCATGTGATTGCCCGTGCAATGACCGCCCCCCTCGTAAGCCCGCTCGACGCCCAAGCGGTCGATCTCCGTGGCGACATTGTAAAAGCTTTCCGCACGCAGAAAAAAGCCGTCGCTCGGATGGAGCACGCCACGCTCCAGGATGATGTAATCGTGCAGGTCCGAGTGGGTTTCCTGGGTGGAGAAGTTGAAATTTTTGCTCCCGCCTTCCGCGTTATAGCCGTAACGGGTGGCAACGGCTTCCATCAGGGTTGATTTTCCTGAACCATTTTCGCCGATAAAAATGTGACTGCAGGGCTGAACGCAAGCCTGTCCAAGTGCCGCACGGCTGGGATGCAAAACGGGTATTGGTCATAACTGGCGATCTTGTCACGTTCCAGCCGCACTGTATTGAGAAAAGTTGTTGGGATGATCGGCATTCCGTCATAAGTTGCGACGCTTGCCCGATCCGGTCAATTCCGGTTCTTCCATAAACCCGCGAAAAGGCATAAGACACAAAAGAAGGAAATCCCACCCAGTGTTTTTACTGGCTGTTTTGCATAAAAATGATAGAGTGAAGGCGTGATCAAAATTCAAAGGAAAATTGTGGTGGATGAACGCGGCGCTCCGAAAGAAGCCATTATCCCGTGGAAACAATTTTGCGAAATCGCAGAGGTTCTTGGCTTCGACCTTGATGAACAGGCCAGGACTGATTTGCGCGTCGCACGACGCGATTTGCACCACGGCAGGTCCAAAGCATTTCTCCCGATCTCAAAAGTGTAACGATGCCGAAACTCATCGTTCACCGCCGCGCCGCGCGCTATTTCGAGCGCATGGACGCTCGAATTAAAATGCAATTGAAAGCCAAGTTGGAGCAACTGGCCAAAAACCCTGCCGCCATGCCGGGCATCAAACCGATGGCCGGTGAATGGGAGGGCTTTTATCGCATGCGCCATGGAGATTTGCGCGTGATTTATTTCCATGACAGAGCTGCCGACGCCATTGTCATCGCTCACGTTGGTCCGCGCGGAGATATTTATAAATAAACCAACGACTTTTCAGACGCGCAAACCGGGTCAGACAATGTCTTCCGCCAATTCCGCCAGTTCCTCCTCCAACTGCTGTTCCTGGAAAAGGGCCAGCGCATCCTCCACCTGGCGCAGCAGTTCGCCGGGGTTCAAGGGTTGCATGAGGCCGGCGCGGATGCTCTCGTCCTGCAAGGGCAAGGGCATGAGGCGGTGCGGCCTGGGCTTCAGCAGCAGGCTGGGAATGCGGTTTGTGGACGGCAGGCGATGGAGGATGTCCCTGGCGGTTGCGCCGTCCATGTCGGGCAAAGTTGCATCAATGACGATCAAGTCGGGCGAAAGTTCACGCGCTTGTCTGATCGCCTGCAAGCCGGCATGGGCAAGCGAAACCTCATAACCCGCCAGGGTCAAGGCCCCCGGGAATGACTCCAAAACATCCTC
Organism: Limisphaerales bacterium; assembly: GCA_052325505.1. Classification (GTDB taxonomy): domain Bacteria; phylum Verrucomicrobiota; class Verrucomicrobiia; order Limisphaerales; family Palsa-1400; genus DASRLE01. The sequence goes on along the minus strand of JBKQUS010000203.1, from coordinate 10,664 downwards.
TTCATGAGCCACAAGTAGTATTCGTTTTTTCATGACTCAGGCTTACCAGAGCACATGAAAAGCCACAACGACAGGACGGCAAAGATCTGGTTACAGTTTGGAGTACAGTTATGAGTCATGGATCAGCGGGGATGCAGCCGTGCATAATAGCCGTGCCGGCAAATAGATTGGCGGAGGAAACCAATCTTGCGAGGGCCTTCGCAGCAAATCCGTGGTTTGAATTAATCCCCTACAGTCCTCTGACCTCGGTGATCAATTCCTGCAGCGCCTTCTTGGCGTCGCCGAACAACATGCGCGTCTTGGGCTGGTAGAAAAGCGCGTTCTCAATCCCGGCGAAGCCCGCGCCACGTCCGCGTTTGATCACAATGACGTTTTTGGCCTTGTCGGCGTTGAGGATCGGCATGCCGTAAATCGGGCTGCCGGCATCGGTGCGCGCCGCGGGGTTGACCACGTCGTTGGCGCCGATGATTAACGAGACGTCCGCCTGCTCAAACTCTGGATTGATTTCCTCCATGTCGAGCAATTTGGGATAGGGCACGTCGGCTTCGGCCAGCAGGACGTTCATATGCCCGGGCATCCGGCCCGCCACCGGATGAATGGCGTATTTGACCTCCACCCCGCGTTTCTCGAGCATCTGTTCCAATTCATGCACCAGGTGTTGCCCTTGCGCCACGGCGAGTCCGTAACCGGGGATGATGATGACCTTGCGGGCGTAACCCATCATGATGGCGCATTCGGAAGCGGCAATTTCGCGCATGGTCTGATCGCCCTGCCCTGCTGCTGCTGCCGCCCCTTTGGGCGCGAGGCCGAACGAACCAAACACCACCTTGGCCAGCGAGCGGTTCATGGCCTTGCACATGAGGACGGTCAGCAACGAACCCGCCGCGCCGACCAGCGTGCCTGCAATGATCATCGACATGTTGTGCATGGCAAAACCGGTCAACGCCGCCGCCAGGCCCGTGCAGGAGTTCAAGACCGAAATCACCACCGGCATGTCCGCGCCGCCGATGGGCAGGACTTGCAAAACGCCCAACAACAGCGCCAGAAGAGTCAGCGTTACTATTAAAGGAAGGCCGTAAGTCGAACTTCCCGACCCGTACGCCGCAGACACGATGGCCAGCAGCAGGATGGCGTTGATTGTTTTCTGCATTGGCCAGCGCATCGGCTTTTCTGTGATCAAGCCCTGCAACTTGCCAAAGGCCACCAGACTTCCGGTGAAACTGATCGAGCCTAGTATGATCCCTAAAAGCTTTGGCAGGGCCGGTCCCTCCTGCACGCCCAACGCGCTCTTGATCCATTCAGCGGCCGAGGGCGACGCTTTAAGCCATTCACCCAGGGAAATGAACATGGCGCACGCGCCGCCCATGCCGTTGAACAGCGAAACCATCTGCGGCATGGCGGTCATCTTGACGCGCTTGGCCAGCAGCCAGCCCGGAATTGTTCCGATGATGATGGCGATGATGATGGGGCAAAAATGCCCCATGTTCGGCAAAAGGAACGTGCCCAGCAGCGCCAGCGCCATGCCGAACCCGGCGATCATATTGCCCGAACGGGCAGTGCGCGGGCTGCTCAGCCTCTTCAAGCCGAAGATAAAACACAGCGACGCGATCAAATAAGCGGCTGCCGGGACGGTTTGGAGATTCATTTGTCTTTGCCGGTTTTGTCGGGCGTTTTGGCTTTGAACATTTCCAGCATTCGATCGGTCACGACAAAGCCGCCGACCATGTTCAAGGTCCCGAAGACGACCGCGACGAATCCGAGCGCGAACAGGGTCTTATCCTCTCCCGACGTGCCAAGCAGGATCACCCCGCCGATCAAAACAATGCCGTGAATGGCGTTGGCGCCGGACATCAGCGGCGTGTGCAAAACCGTTGGCACGCGGCTGATGATCTCCACGCCCGTAAAAATCGCCAGGATGAAAATATAAATCATCGCCAGCGTGCCAATCAGCAAGGGGTTCTCCATCATGGGGTCTTCTTTCTCACTTCGCCGTTGAGCGTGACGCACGTCTCGGCGAAAATTTCATTTTTCCAATCCATCGTAAAACCGGTTTCGTTGGTGATTTCCTGGATGAAATTCGCCAGGTTCCGGGCAAACATCCGGCTCGCGTCGAGGGGCAGCGTCGCCGGCAGGTTGGTCGGGCCGAGGATCGTGACGCCGTGCTGCCGCACCGTCTGGCCCGCCTTGGTCAATTCACAATTCCCGCCGCTTTCCGCCGCCAGATCGACGATCACCGAGCCGGGTTTCATGTCCGCGACCATCTCCTTGGTGATGAGGCGCGGCGCCGGTTTGCCCGGCACTTGCGCGGTCGAAATGATGAAATCGGCCACCTTGGCCCGTTCGTACAAAAGCTTCTGTTGTTTGGCCAGCGTCTCCGCTGAAACCTGTTTGGCGTATCCGCCCTTGTCCTCCAGGCTCTGCTCCACGGCAGCCTCGATGAACGTGGCGCCAAGGCTCCTGACCTGTTCCCGGACGGCGGGCCGGACGTCGAACGCCTCCACCACTGCGCCGAGACGCCGGGCCGTGGCGATGGCCTGCAAGCCCGCCACACCCGCGCCGAGGATCAGACATTGCGCGGGCCGGATGGTGCCGGCGGCGGTGGTCAGCATGGGGAGGAATTTTGGCAATTCACCCGCCGCCAGCAGCACCGCCTTGTAGCCCGCGATCGTGGCCATGCTGGAAAGGGTGTCCATGCTTTGCGCCCGGCTGATGCGGGGAATCGCGTCCAGACTGAAGCTGGTCATGCGCCGCTTGGCCAGGATTTGCACCAGTTCCGGATTGCGCAAGGGCGCGAGGAACCCGATCAGGGCCTTGCCCTCCGGCAGCGCCGCCGCGTCCTCGTTGGACACGGCACGAACCTTCACAAAGCAATCGGCTGCCGCGGCCAGCCGCGCCGCATCCGGGACGATCTCTGCCCCCGCCGCCGCGAATTCAGCGTCGGGAATCGACGCGGCCAGGCCCGCCCCGCTCTCGACCGAAACTGAATGCTTCTTTTTCAGCAACAATTTTACCGCATCGGGAACGAGAGCGACTCTGGTTTCGCCTGCGCCAAGCTCTTTAAATACGCCGAACCTCATTAATTTATTCCAAAATACGCGCGCATAGTATGCAGAACCCTTGTGTTTTCAAATCAAATGTGAAGCCAGGGACAAAAATTCCCGGCCATCCATGTGGTCCATCTCCGTGCAACCGCCCCGGCAAGGCTTATTTTTAAGATGGATTATTTGCGGAGGCTTAATACACTTTTAGCATGGCAGAGAAAACTATCAACCAAATTCCCCGCTCCTTGCGGGAGCAGTACGAAAAGGGCAAGTCGGCCTTCGACCGGAAGAACTTTGATTACGCCATCGCCATCTTTAATCAGGTCCTCGCGCAGGAGCCGGCCTTTTACGATTGTCGCGAGGCCTTGCGCGCGTCGCAATTCAAGAAAGCGGGCGGAGGCGGCGGCTTTTTCAAAAAGATGCTGAGCGGCGCGGGCAATTCCCCCTTGCTGGCCAAGGGCCAGTTGGCCCTGATGAAAGACCCGGTGGACGCCTTGAAAATCGCCGAGCAAATCCTCAACAGCGATCCCAACAGCGCGGCGGGCCACAAGCTCCTGGGGGAGGCGGCCATGCTGGCGGAATTGCCCAAGACCGCCATTCTCTCCCTCGAAATCGCCACCAAAGCCTCGCCCAAGGATGAGGACATCCGAAAAAACCTGGCCCGGGCCTATTCGGCGGCCGGCGAAGGAGACAAGGCCGAAGCCATTTTTGCCGAGTTGATGCGGCTGCACCCGACGGACCTGCGACTGGTCCAGGAATTGAAGGACATTTCCGCCCAAAAAACGCTGAGCGAAGGCGGTTACGAGGCGCTGGCGGGCGGCAAGGGTTCTTATCGTGATATTTTAAAGGACAAGGACCAGGCCGTGGCCATGGAACAGGAGAGCCGGCAGGTCAAGAGCGAGGATTTGGCAATAAAGGAAATCGCCAAATATGAGGAGCAACTGGCCAAGGAACCCGGCAACTTGAAACTGCTCCGCAACGTGGCCGAGCTCTACGACCAGCAGAAGGATTTTGACAAGGCGCTGGCAACCTACCAGAGAATCGTGGACCAGGAGGGCAACACCGACGCCTCGCTGCAAAAAGTCATTGGGGAGACGAAGGTCAGGAAATTCAACCACGCCATCGAGCAACTGGACCCCCAGACCCCCGGCGCCGCGGAGAAGATCAAGCAGCTTGAGGGCGAGCGGGACGCCTTTTTACTCGCCGAGTGTGAGCAACGAGCCGAAAAATACCCCAACGATCTGCTCATCCGCTTCGATCTGGGGAAACTCTATTTCCAAACCGGGAAAATCAGCGAGGCCATCAAGGAATTTCAGAAGGCGCAAAACAATCCGAGCAAACGGCTTCAATCACTCAACTACCTTGGCCAATGCTTCGCCATGCGGGGCATGAACGACATGGCCGCCCACAAATTGGAAGACGCCATCAAGGAAAAGGCCATCTTCGATGACGAGAAGAAGGACATGATCTACGCCTTGGGCGGCGTCCTGGACAAAATGGGCAAAAAGGAGGCGGCCATGGACCAGTACAAACTGATTTACGAAGTGGATGCCGGCTACAAGGACATCGCCAAAAAAGTCGAAGACTACTATTCCAGCAAGTCCTGAGCGGACATGAGCCTGATTGATACACGGCTCTGAAAAAGCGAAATAAACCCGAATAAACCCGAATATTCGGGGTTATCCTTTTTGCCAATTTATGCATAATGTATTGGCTGGCAACAGGTTGCAAATGAAAAAAGGGCAATTGTTCATTCTTCACTTTTTCTCGGTTGGATTGCCGGGACGGATGGGATTATCTCGACAGCACATGTTTTTATGAAGAATCGAACGCACTTCCTCCCTCGTTCGTTGGCGTTAGCGGTGGACCCGTATGGGGCATGCAAATAAGGAAACACACAAACCAAGGCGGTTTCACAATCGCAAATTCAGCGTTGATTGGGATTACTTTTTACCAAACGGAACAAAAGTCGAATGAACGCAGGCTGAGGGCGCATTTCATAAGATCAATTTACGACCTTTTCTGGAGAAATTCAGGTTAGAAGCAACAAACGCCATCCAGAAGCCGCCCCGGGGATCACTTCGTAACTATAAGACATGGCCTTACAATCAGCAGCCACCCGATGAAACAAGCGACAAAAGGTCATCAAGATACGCACTGACCGCTGGATGACAATCAAGGGAGAAACGCCCGAATAAACTTCGTGATTGCATCCACTTCGGCTTCGCTCTTCGCAAGTGCAGCCTTAATAAACCGTCCTTCAATGGTGGCGCTGGGCAGATTGAACTTTTGACTTAAAACATAAATCTCTTTATACTTCTTAGCCGGCATTGCTGCGTGAATCGCCTCACAAAGCACGTCCTTGGTAATATCCGTATGCCATTTGTACTCAAGTCATATTGTTATGAATGGCTTGCACAAAAACGCATATCAAAGCTTGTCCTTTTTCCGGTAGGCCAGGCCTTGGAAGTGCGCAACGAGGTCGCCCTGGTCGTCTTTGATTTCAACCGAGTAGGTGCCGATCTTGAAGTTTTTGGACAGTTCACGCGCTTCGGCCAAAAGGGTGCCCGTAACCGCCGCTTTCATGAAGGTGATGCTGGCGTTGACCGCCACCGCCACGGTGCCATGCGAGTTGGACGCCGCCGCGAAGGCGAAGTCGCCCAGGGTAAATATCGCGCCGCCTTGCACGGTGCCGATGCCGTTGAGATGGTGCGGATGCAACGTCATGCGGGCGGTGGCGCGCCCCGGTGAAACGGAGAGCAGTTCAATGTTGCATTGTTCGGCAAATTTGTCGTTATTAAGGCGCGCTTTGACGTGTTCCATGTTTGTCATGTGGTGTTTTCCGGTAATCCTAGTGTAGTGTATCAGCAATGGCTATACAACGAACCCCTCTCCCTGCCCTCTCCCCGCTGTGCGGGGAGAGGGTGGCCGCAGGCCGGGAGAGGGGTTCGTGTAAAGGTTTCATTGTGACACTACACTAGATTCTGGTGTGGCTCGAAATCGGCGCACAGCGCCGACTCTACAACTTCAAGACGCCGCCGAGCCTTCCAGCCATTTGAAAAGTTCGGCGTTTCCAACCACGTTGATCTTTTTCTTTTGCAATATGCCGGCGGCTTTATCCGGATCGTTGAAGCGGAAGAGGAGCAAGCCCTTGCCGTCACGCTTGAACGGGAAGGCATACATGTATTCGAGATTAATGCCGGTGTCCTCGATCGCCGCCAGGACTTCGGCCAAACCGCCTGGATGGTTCGCCACTTCAATCGCCAGCACGTCGGTGACGTTCACCACCAGGCCGTGTTTCTCCAGAAGCTTTTTCGCCGCTTCCCAGTCTTGGACGATGAGGCGGAGGATGCCGTATTGCCGGCCCTCGGCGATGCTGAGGGTGAGGATGTTGATCCTGGCGCCGGCCAGGAGTTTGACCGGGGCGCTGAGCGCGCCGGGTTTGTTTTCCAGGAAGAGGGAGAGTTGCTTGAGTTTCATAGTGGCTCCGGGAATTACATTTTGCGTTGATCGAGGACGCGTTTGGCCTTGCCTTCGCTGCGCTGAATGGAGTGCGGCTGGATGAGACGGACGCGCGGGCGCAAGCCGGTGGCGGTTTCGATGGATTTGGTGAGGCGGGCCTGAAGCTGTTCCAGCCCGCCCATGGTGTCGCTAAACACCTCGCCGGTGACTTCGACCTGCACTTCCATTTCGTCCAGTCCCTTCTCGCGCGTGAGGATGATCTGGTAATGCGGCAGCGCGCCCTCGACTTTGAGCAGCGCGGTTTCGATCTGCGAGGGATAAACATTCACGCCGCGGATGATGATCATGTCGTCGCTGCGGCGGCTGATGCGTTTGATGCGGCGCAAGGTGCGTCCGCAGCCGCAAGGTTCCGAAGTTAGGGCGCTGATGTCGCGCGTGCGGTAACGGATCATGGGCATGGCCTCCTTGCTCAAGGTGGTCAGCACCAGTTCGCCCTCCTCGCCATCCGGACACGACTTGCCGGTCGCGCCGTCGATCACCTCCGGGTAGAAGTAATCCTCGAAGATGTGCGGCCCGGCTTGGCAGGGACATTCCATGGCCACGCCGGGGCCGATGATCTCCGACAGGCCGTAGATGTCGTAGGCCTTGATGCCGCTGTCGCGCTGAATGTGCTGGCGCATGGATTCGGTCCAAGGCTCCGCGCCGAAAACGCCGGCGCGCAAGGGCAAATCCTTGAGCTTGACGCCCAGTTCGGCCGCCTGGTCGATGATGTGCAGGAAATAACTCGGCGTGCAGCAAATGGCGGTGACGTTGAAATCCTTCAGCACCATGATCTGGCGCTGGGTGTTGCCGCCGGAAATGGGAATGACCGTCGCGCCCAGCGCCTCCGCGCCGTAATGCGCGCCCAGCCCGCCGGTGAACAGGCCGTAGCCGTAGGCATTCTGGATGATGTCCCCGCTGTGCAACCCGCACGCCGCAAAGCTGCGGCACATGACATTGGTCCAGACGTCGATGTCCCGTTGGGTGTAAGCGACGACAATCGGCTTGCCGGTGGTGCCAGTCGAGGCGTGCAGCCGCACGATCTCGGTCATCGGCTTGGCGAACAGCCCGAAGGGATAAGTGTCGCGCAGATCCGTCTTCTCGTAAAACGGCAGGCGCGTGATGTCGTCGAGGGACTTGACGTCGCCCGGTTCCATGCCGCGCTCCTTCATGCGGCGGCGGAAGAGGTCCACGTTGGTGTAGGCCAGCGCGACCATGTTTTGCAGGCGTTGCAATTGCAAGTCACGCAACTGGCCGGGTGGAAGAAAATCCGGCGCGCTCACGGGATGGAAGGGCGCCGCTTTGTGGGTGGTATGTTTGCTCATGGGGTTTCGGCTGCTTTGGCCAGCATTTCCGCGAACCAATCGGGCGGCCGAATCGGTTTGCGGGTGGCATCGGTGAAAGCATGGATGGTGTAACCGCGCACGACCGGGTTGCCGTTGGTCTGTTGATCGATCTGCACGTCGAAGCGGAGTCGCGCACGCCCGGCCAGGGCCACCGACGTTGCAATGGCCAGCAGATCGTCGTAGCGCGCGCCGCCGCGAAATTCCAGATGCGCTTCCACCAGGGGCAGAAAAACGCCCCGCGCCTCAAGCTCGGCGTAGGAAAGACCCAGGTGCCGGCGCATCCATTCCGTCCGCCCGCACTCGAACCACTCGAGCGCGCGGGAGTTGTAGAAAGTCCCCATCTGGTCCGTTTCGCTGTAGCGGACGCGGAGGTTCAACACGTCCGCGGCTTTGGCCGGGGCGGTTTTAGGAGGCGGCTGTTGCATGAACGCTTTTGTTCCGGCTGGCGCGGCCCAGCAGGAAGGCCTGCCGGTTTTCCTCGAAGAATTTCTCTGCAAAGGCCGAGCGGATGGCCTCGAGCCATTCCTCCTCAGCGATCAACAGTTGCGCGCTCAAAGCGCCGAGGAGCGCCACGTTCAACATCTTTTTCTGCGGCAGCTTGTTCACGTCAATCGCCGAGGGTTCAATCGTCACGCCGTTCGGGCGCAGCAGATGCTGGTTTGGCGCCAATTGAGTCGGTTCGAGCGCCAGGAGAAAATCCGCCTCGCCCACCGGCACCATCGGGCTGTGAATCTGGTGGCCGAACCGGACGTCGCAGGTAACAGACCCGCCGCGCTGGCTCATGCCCTTGATTTCGCTCTTCTTGACATCGAAACCGGCGCGCAGGGCCACGTCGGCAATGATGTCCGTGGCCGTCAGGACGCCCTGGCCGCCGAGCCCGGCGACGACAATGTTACACGGCGGCCGCGCAGGGTTCTCCGGTTTCATGGCATTGGCAGCGTTTTTCATATTCCTTGAGTTCCTTCGCGATCAAAATGCACGGCCGGCGCGCGACGATGACGGCCAGTTCGCGGCTGTTGAGGGCCTCGCTCAGGGCCTGTTCAAACGTGTCCGATCCCGCGCGCTGTTCGATGACCTGCACGCGGCGAATGCCGCAGGATCGCGCCAGGTCCTCGAGCACCAGCTTGGCGGTGGGTTCATGGCTCAGATTGCGGCCGGTGCCGGGGTGTTCCTGGTGGCCGGTCATGGCGGTGGTGGAATTGTCAAGTATAATAACTACGTGGCCGTCCGGCGGCGGATTGTAGGCCATTTCAACCAATCCGCTGATGCCGCTGTGGACGAAAGTGCTGTCTCCGATCACGCTGACCACGCGACGGGCCTGCTCCGGCGGCAGCACATGGCGCAAACCCAATCCGACCCCCAGGCTCGCTCCCATGCACACGCACGAATCCATCGCTTCAAAGGGTTTCAACGCCCCCAGCGTGTAGCAGCCAATGTCGCCGGCCACGATGCAGTCGAGGCGGTGCAGCGCATCGAACACGACCCGGTAAGGACAGGCATCGCAGAGTTGTGGCGGCTTGCCTGGCAGCGGGGCCGGTTCAGGGCTGGTGTCGCCGCGCACGATGCGACGCACCCGCGCCACGTCCAATTCGCCAAAGCGATACATCTCCGCCTTCCCGCTGACGGGGATTCCCGCCGCGCGGATGGCATCAACCAGCCAGGGGTCGCCCTCCTCGATCACCACGCAACGCTCGATGCCGGCGGCGAATTCCGCGATCTTGCGCAGCGGCAGAGGATGCGTGAAACCGAGTTTCAGCACGCTGGCCTCCGGCGCGGCTTCCCGCGCATGCATGAAGGAAATGCCGGACGCAATGATGCCGAGCGATTTGCTCCCCTGCACAATTTTATTCAGCGGGCAATCCTCGTTCCAGGCGGCCATTTCCGAAAGTTTCTGGCGCAACCGCTTGTGCGCGGGCCGCGCATGGCCGGGCACCATCACGCGCGATTTCAAATCGCGCACGAAGTTGGCGGGCTTCGGGGTGTCGCGCCTGCTCCCCGGCCGCACCACCGTGTAGCTGTGGCAAACCCGCGTCGTGGCGCGGAGCAGAACTGGAGTCTTCCAGCGCTCGGAGATGTCGATGGCCGCGAGCATGAAATCGTAGGCTTCCTGGGAATCGGACGGCTCCAGCATTGGCACCCCCGCGGCGACGGCATAGCGGCGGTTGTCCTGTTCGTTTTGGCTGGAATGCATTCCGGGATCATCGGCGGAAACAATCACCAGCGCCCCTGCCACCCCGGTGTAAGCCACGGTGAAAAGCGGGTCGGAGGCCACATTGAGGCCGACGTGCTTCATCGTGCATAAGGCCCTGGCCCCGCCAAACGCGGCCCCAATGGCCACCTCCAGCGCCACCTTTTCATTGGGGGACCATTGGGCGCGCCCGCCCAATTTTGCAAAATTTTCAAGAATTTCAGTCGAGGGCGTGCCAGGATACCCGGCGCCGAGGGCCACGCCGGCGTGCAATGCGGCCAGCGCAATGGCTTCGTCCCCGCTCAGTAAAAGTTTGTTTTCACCATCCATATCTCTGCCTTATACAAGGCAAATCAACTTTTGTCAGCATCATAAGCGCGAACCTCCCGTTTCTTATTTCATGGCGTCACGGCTTTTGGCGCTCTGAATTGGTCGAAACAGGTCGATGGAACCCCCTTTTGGGGTGCAGGTTCAGAACATGGGTAACGGTGGTGGTTCAGAACATAGGTAACACTTAAAAGAGGCTTTGGGAGCCGGTAGGCTCCCCAATGCCTTGGAAAAAGAGTGAGCCTATGGATCAACGGATTG
>JBKQUS010000202.1:0-30378 GCA_052325505.1 Limisphaerales bacterium | reverse complement strand
CACCAACGCCACCAACTGGCAATTGCAATGCGGGGACGTCATCGGCGTGATCGTGGCAGAAATTGGCGGCGATTTCAACCCGGTGCAGTTAACCATGCTGGTGGTTCCCTATCCTTGCGTTCCCTGCATTTCCACGAATATCGGTGGACTGAGCGCGAGCAGCCCTTGCGGGCCGGCGACGATCACCCAATCCAGCGTGATCACGACCAATTGTTGTTTGGTGACACAAATCTTCACCATCGTGGCGACCGACGAATGTGGGAACACCGCCACAGCGAATGTGACCAACACCTGGACAGTGACCGTTGCCCCGCCGGTGATCAGCGGTGTGCCGGCAGGCACCAATTACGGCTGCAACCCGGCCAGCGTGCCTACGAGCATTTCAGGGTTGAGCGCAAGCGACTCCTGCGGGACGGCTGCCATTGCCCAAAGCAACGTGATCACGACAAATGGTTGCCAAGTGACGCAGGTCTTTACCATCGTGGCGACGGGAGGCTGTGGGGCCACTTCCACAGCGTATGTGACGAACGCCTGGACGGCGAACACGACCCCGCCGACGATCAACGGGGTGCCGGCAGGAACGAATTACGGCTGCAACCCGGCCAGTGTGCCTTCGAGCATCGCCGGGCTGAGCGCGAGCGATGCTTGCGGGACTGCGGCTATCACGCAGACCAACGTGACCACGACCAATGGTTGCCTGGTGACGCAGATCTTCACGATTGTGGCGACTGACGGCTGCGGGAACACCTCGACGGCCTATGTGACCAATACCTGGACGGCGAACACGACCCCGCCGATGATCAATGGGGTGCCGGCTGGAACAAATTATGGCTGTAATCCGGCCAGTGTGCCTTCGAGCATCGCCGGGCTGAGCGCGAGTGATGCTTGCGGGAGTGCCGGTGTTAGCCAGAGCAGTACAACAACGACCAATGGTTGCCTAGTGACGCAGATCTTCACGATTGTGGCGACTGACGGCTGCGGGAACACCTCGACGGCATATGTGACGAACACCTGGACGGCGAACACGACTCCGCCGACGATCAATGGGGTGCCGGCTGGAACGAATTACGGCTGCAACCCGGCCAGTGTGCCTACGAGCATCGCCGGGCTGAGCGCGAGCGATGCTTGCGGGAGTGCCGCTATTGCCCAGAACAGCGTAATAACCACCAATGGCTGCCAGGTGACGCAGACCTTTACCATTGTGGCGACTGGTGGCTGCGGTCTCACCTCGACGGCTTATGTGACCAACACTTGGACGGCCAACTCGACTCCGCCGGTGATCAGCGGTTTGCCTGCTGGAACCAATTATGGTTGCAATCCGACCAACTTGCCTTTGAGCCTCTCCGGGCTGAGCGCGAGCAATGCCTGCGGAACGGCTGCGATCACCCAAACCAACGTGATCACGACCAATGGTTGTGAAGCGACGCAGATCTTTACCATCGTGGCGGCGGACAACTGCGGCAACACGGCCACGGTCTATGTGACCAACACGTGGACGGCGAATTCGACCCCGCCGTTGTTGGGTGGAGTCCCGGTCGGGACGAATTTGGGCTGCAATCCGAGCAGCGTACCGACGGTGGCCAGCGTTCAGGCGGTGGTGTATTCAACCAATAATACTTGCAGTCCCGCGACCGTGCATGTGACCGGGGGAGTCCCGAGCACAAACGGCTGCCAGGTGACACAAATCTTCACGATCATCGCCACCAACACCTGTGGCAGTTCAGCGACGGCCTACGTGACCAACACATGGACGGCGAACACGACTGCGCCCGTGTTAAGCGGAGTGCCGGCTGGCGCGTATTTGGGCTGCAATCCGACCAATGTGCCGACGACGGCCAGTGTGCAGGCCCAGGTGTATTCGACCAATGACACGTGCAGTCCTGCGACTGTGATCGTCACCGGCGGGAATCCGGTCACCAATGGCTGCGGTGTGACGCAGGTCTTCGCGATCGTGGCGACCAATGCTTGTGGCAACACGGCAACGGCGTATGTGACCAACAGTTGGACGGAGCTTCCGGCCCTGCTCGTGACCAACATCACTTTCATGACGAATACCGTGATAGTGACCAATACCTCATATCTGACCAACACGACGATCACGACCAACTGCGTGATGGTGACCAACATTACGGTCACGACCAATTGCTGCACGAATGCAATTTGCGGGGGTTTCAATGGGCGGAACCCGGGTGGGTGGGTGTGGCTCAACGCTCACCTCAACAATGCCAATCCGGGCCAGAATTGCACGGTCTACTGCCAAAACGCCTGGATAACGCTGACGTGTAGTAATCAGAGTTATTCGTACAGGCTTCAGAATGGACAAGTCAATTTTAGCACAACCTGCACCGTTGCGACAAACTGGTATAACGCAATCAACCAAACTTGGAACACGACGGTGCCTGCCGCCGGGGACAGCGAAATCTTCGTGCAGGGCATCGCGATCCAGTGGCAGCCAGCCTTTGCAAACTGCCAATCCGTTTGTTGGGAGGCGACCTTTAGCAGCGCCACGCCCGGGTTGAACTGCAACTGGCAGTGGGGTGCCGCTTGCTATACCAATAGCATGCCCGGTCTTGGATCCATCGCCCCCAAGGCCTGCCTGCAAACTGCCTGCCCGAATGGCCAGTATTACAATGCGAACGACAATGCCGGGAGTCCCGAGAATGACAGGCCCTACTGCGTGGCAGGCGGCACTGGCTTCGGCGGAGGGAACTTCACCGGCAACTGGAATGGCGACTCGACGACCTGCACCTTCGGCCTCACGACGAACATAACGTACACGCCGGTCATAACGTACACGACAAACACCACCGTGACGACGAACACGACGACCACGCCGGTCACGACGGTTACGACAAACACGACGGTTACGCCGACCATTTTGCTGCCAGTGTTGAGCGGCGTGCCTTCAGGCATGAACTTCGGCTGCAACCCGACCAATGTGCCGACCGTGGCCAGCGTCGAGGCGGAAGTGTCAGCCAGCGAAACCTGCAGTTCTGCGGCAGTGCAAGTTACGGTGGTCACCACGACCAACGGCTGTGCCGTGACGCAAATTTTCACGATCAGCGCAGCCAATGCCTGTGGCGGCGTGGCCACGGCCCAGGTGACCAACACCTGGACGGCCGACACCATACCGCCGGTGATCAGCGGCGTGCCGACAAACACCTTCCTGGGCTGCGGCATCACCAACCTGCCGACTGACAGCACCGTACTGGCGGGAATCACAGCCGTCGGCGAGTGCGGGCCTGCGACCCTTACCGTTTCGTATCAAGACACGACCAATGGCTGTGAAGGAATGCGGACCTTTACGATTACGGCGATGGATACTTGCGGGCTTACGACAACCACCAACGTCACCTACAGTTGGATCGGATACAACCCCGAACTCTGCACCAATTCAATCTGCCGCGGCTTCAACTCGAGGAACCCTGGAAGCGGCTGGTTGTGGTTCAACGCCAACGTGAGCGGCAATCCGGGCCAGAATTGCACGCTCTACTGCCAGAATGCCTCTGTGACGCTGAATTGCTGGAATGGGCAGTCCTACACTTATCCGGTCCCGAATGGAACAATCCATTTCAGTTCCACCTGCACGCAGGCGACGAACTGGTTTGACGGAACGAATTGGAACACGATCCTGCCCAGCTTCGGCGACAATCAAATCTTCCTGGCGGGTTGCGGGATCCCGTGGCAGCCGGCTTTTGCAGGGTGCCAAAATGTCTGTTGGACGGGCGTATTTAGCTGTGATACGCCGGGATTGGCCTTCAACTGGCAATGGGGCGCGGCTTGCTATGCGAACAACCAGCCTTCTTACGCCAGCATGGCCCCGAAGGCCTGCCTGCAGAACCCGTGTCCCAATGGGCAGTATTACAATACAAGCGACTATGCCGGGACCCCGGAGAACAACAAGTCCTACTGCGTGGGCGGCGGCACCGGCCTTGGCGGGGCCAACTACACGGGTTCATGGAGCGGTGTTGATACGACTTGCACCTTCTCGGCCGGCTACCTGCGTCCGCCGGTGTTGAACGGCGTTCCCGCCAACGATAATCTGGGAATCAACCCGACCAACATTCCGACCGTAGCGAGTGTCGAGGCGGAAGTGACCGCGACGGACACTTGCAGCCCGGCGCCGGTCTATGTGACCATGAGCGTCAGGACGAACACCTGCAACGTCACGCAAATCTTCACGATCAGCGCGACGAATCTCTGCGGCCAATATGCGATAGATTGGGTGACCAACACCTGGATGACGCTGTCGCTGACCAACCACAGCACGAATACAATCTGCACCAGCTTCAATTCTCAGGAACCTGCAAGCGGCTGGCTGTGGTTTAACTGTCAGCTCTCCGGCAAGCCTGGCAACCAGACGGTCCTGATCCTCTGCACCAACGCCACGGTGACGCTGGCCTGCACGGATGGGAACAGACTCACCTACCCGGTCCCGAATGCATCAATTCTTTTCAGTCCGTCATGCACCGTTGCGACCAACTGGTTTGACGGAACCAATTGGAACACCATCCTGCCCAGCGGCGGGGACGACCAGATCTTCCTGTCCGGTTGCACGGTTCCGTGGCGGGGGGATTTTGGACGTGGGACTGTCTGTTGGTCGGGCGACTTTAGCTGCAATGTGCCGGGATTGTCCTTCAACTGGCAGTTTGGCGCCGCCTGCTATACTGGCACCCAGCCTGCTTATGGCAACCTCGCCCCCAAGGCCTGCCACCAAACGCCCTGTCCGAATGGGCAGTATTTCAATCAAAACGACAACGCCGGGGCTCCGGAGAACTACAATTCAAATTCACATTGTGTGGGAGGCGGGACGGGATTGGGCGGGTCGAACTGGACCGGCAACTTTAGCAACCCCGGAACGTGCAACTTCTGAGGTTGAAATAATCGGAAAAAACGCATAAAAAAAGCTTGCATAAGTTTTAGAAATGTGCAGAATTGATACCAATATGAACCAGACATTGCAAAAAACCTTGTTCAGTCGGCGGTTCCTGGCCCCCCTGCTCAGTGCCATGTCGCTCTGTATCCCCTTGAGCCTCAGCGCCCAAACCTATAACTGGAGCGAGACCTATGGTTCATCCATTTACTTGGGGCAGGGGAACTCTGCCGTCGTGTCGGCCAACACCCAGGCGATAGCCGATAACGCCTGCGCCCCCACGGCCGTGGCAATGGGGCTGGACTACCTGTATGGTCAAGAATCCGCTACCTTTGCCAACAACCCGGACGGTTATGGCACTGTGAACCAACTCATCACGGACATGGGCACCACGAGCAGCGGCACCACTGGCGGCGGCGTCACGACCGGACTGGGTACTTATAGCACTGTGGACAATCCGGCGGCCAACTACTTCACCTACTCACAGAACACCACCACCGCACCCACAACCATGGCCGCATCCATCGGCAACTTGAGTGCTCTCGATGCGCTCCAACTGGGCATCTTGTGGACTACAACTCCGGTCAGTGGCGCTGTCAGTAGTGGCAATGACGGCGGACATTTTGTCACGGTGACTGGCGTGAATTTAACCGTGAGCGGATCCAGTGTCACGGGAACGATTAATATCCTAGATCCTTGGGGCAATAATGGCCAGACAATTCCTCCATATAATGCTGGTACCGTTGCCGTCACGCAAACTCTGAACGTCTCAACCGTCACGCTTGATGGAGGGGCCTCGGTCTTGGAAGTCTCAGGTTGGCTGCCAATCGATGCTGGAAACCCATACGATATAACCAGCTATGACGGCACCGCTTCCGGGGAATATGGCTCTCTTCATGCAGATTACGGCTACATCGCTCTTGACGAGATAGAGGCGATACCCGAACCCTCGACGATGGCGCTGCTGCTGGCGCCGCTGGGGGCGGGCCTGCTGCGGATGTTGCGCAAGAACCGCACCGCATAGCGGTCATTTCAAAATCTTCCTTGAAGGACAGGCCGGTCATCGGGACCGGCCTGATGCTTTTTGGGGCGGCAACTTTTTGGCCCCAGATTCACTTCAGATGGGGTAAGACTGATCGGACGGATCGGACGGATGGGAAATGCAGGGGCTGCGGAAGGGGCGCATCCTGGTGCAGCGCGGAGGGGGTTGGCGCTGGTGTCAAGAAATTCTCCCTCAGACGTGGGTGCAAACATCCAGTTGCGCACGGCCAGCAAACGGCTATGTTAGCTGAATGGATTGGCAGAAGATTGCATCGTTTGTCGTCGTGGGTGTCACTGCGGGGGCTTTTGTGCGGGCGAAATTGCGCAAGCGCAAGTTCAGCTTCGAGCGCGACACTCATTGCGGATGCGCTGTCATGCCAGGACGGCAAGAATCCATTGTGTTTCAAGCGCGCAAAGGGGAGCGCGCGCGCATCATTGTCAAGTCAAAATAGTTGTGATATGTCCAGCTTTATTCCTGCTTGCCAAACCCCTCAACATGAAATAGGATCACCTCTTACCATGCAAAAGCTCAGTTCATCCCTGCAGTTCTCCAAAACCAAGCTGTCTTTCTCCAAGGACCACGACACGCACTGGGTCCCCAACACGGACGTCTATGTGACCGACGGCGCGATCATCATCAAGGTCGAACTGGCGGGCATGCAGCGTGAGGATTTGGAGTTGACCATTGACGGTCCGCGCCTGCACATTCGCGGGCAGCGGCCGGACGGATGCCGTCCGCCGCAGTGCAAATTTCTTGTGATGGAGATCAACTATGGAGCGTTCGAAAGCGTGATCGAACTGCCGGAGGGCTACGATTTGACCCGGGCCAGGGCGGCTTATCAAAATGGTTTCCTGCGCGTCGATGTGCCGGTGGACCTGCAGTCAGACCGATCCAGCGTGGTCGGGAGCGACGAGATTTAACACCACGGCATGAGCACACCGGAAACTGAGTTTATCAGCATCCTTGGGGCTGGAGGGACGCCCGATTCGTCCGGGACCAAGGTCTGGTCCAAAGCCCTGCCCGAATCCCTGCCCATCCTGGGGTTGTCGGACATCGTGATTTTCCCTGGAACGGTCATGCCGTTGCTGGTCGAATCGCTGCAAAGCATCCGTCTGATTGACGACGTGGTGGCGGGGGACCGTTTTCTGGGTCTCGTGTTGCAGCGCAATCCCGAGGTGGAGAACCCGACGCCGGCCGATTTGTGGCCGCATGGCTGCGCCGGCCGGGTGCTGAAGATGTTGAAATTCCCCGACGGCACCGTGAGGGTGCTGGTGGAGGGCTTGCGCCGGTTTCGGGTCATTGACTACGCCTCGGAGACGCCGTATTTGGTGGCGCGGATCGAGAAACTGAAAGATATAGCCGATGATTCCCTGGAATTAACGGCCCTGGCGCGCAATGCGGAACGCGAATTTCAGGAGGTGGTCAAGCTCTCGCCCACGCTGGCGGAGCAGGTCAAAGTGGCCGCCCTCAACACGGAAGACCCGGCCAAGCTGGCCGATTTAATCGCCGCCAATCTCAATCTGAGCCTGGAGGAGCGCCAGCGCCTGCTGGAGACGCCGTTGGTGAAGGAGCGGCTGACCCGGCTGCTGCCGTTGCTCAGCCGCGAATTGGAAGTGCTGCGGCTTGGCTCGAAAATCCAAAACGAGGTGGTGGCCTCGATGTCCAAGAACCAGCGCGATTTCTTCCTGCGGGAGCAAATCCGCGCCATTCAACGCGAGTTGGGGGAAGTGGACACCGGGGCGACGGAAGCCAAGGAACTGCACGATCAAATCGAGAGGAACCTGTTGCCGGAGGAGGCGAAGAAGACCGCCCTGAAGGAATTGGAGCGGTTGCAGCAGATGTCCCCGTCGATGGCCGAGTACACCATGACGCGCAATTATCTGGATTGGCTGATCAATCTGCCGTGGTCCAAATTCACCGAGGACAAACTGGATTTGGCGGCGGCGGGGCGGCTGCTGGATGAACAACATTTTGGGCTGCGCAAAGTCAAGGACCGGCTGCTGGAATTTCTGGCCGTCATCAAGCTCAAACAACAATTGAAAGGCCCGATCCTTTGCCTGGTCGGGCCGCCGGGCGTGGGCAAGACCTCGCTGGGCAAGAGCGTGGCGGACGCGCTGGGCCGGAAATTTGCCCGTATTTCCCTGGGCGGCATGCGCGATGAGGCCGAGATTCGCGGTCATCGCCGGACTTATGTGGGGGCGTTGCCCGGCCGCATTTTGCAGACGTTGCGCCGTGTCGAATCCAGCAACCCCGTCATCCTTCTGGATGAACTGGACAAAGTGGGGTCGGATTTTCGGGGCGATCCGGCTTCGGCCCTGCTGGAGGTGCTGGACCCGGCCCAGAACAACTCTTTCACCGACCATTATCTGGACATTCCCTTCGACCTGTCGCGCGTGCTCTTCGTGACCACGGCGAACTGGCTTGATCCCATCCATCCTGCGTTGCGCGACCGGCTGGAGGTGATCGAGCTGCCCAGCTACACCGCGGCGGAGAAGGTGCAGATTGCGCGGCGGCATCTGGTGCCGCGGCAATTGGAGGAGCACGGCCTGAAGAAGAAACTGGTGCGCTTTCCCGACGCCACGCTCCGGCGGGTGATTCAGGATTACACGCGCGAGGCGGGTGTGCGCCAACTGGAACGCGAAATCGCCGCCCTGACGCGCAAGGCGGCCCGCAAGATAGTCGCGCGACACAGTCAACGCGGGCCATTGATCATCACGCCAGGCTCACTGGTGAACTATCTGGGACAACCTCCGTTTACTTCCGAACTGGCGGAGCGCATAACCGAATGTGGCATTGCCATCGGCCTGGCCTGGACGCCGGTGGGGGGGGAAATCCTGTTTATCGAGGCCACGCGCATGCCCGGCAAGGGCGCGTTGATTCTGACGGGGTCG
Organism: Limisphaerales bacterium; assembly: GCA_052325505.1. Classification (GTDB taxonomy): domain Bacteria; phylum Verrucomicrobiota; class Verrucomicrobiia; order Limisphaerales; family Palsa-1400; genus DASRLE01. The sequence goes on along the minus strand of JBKQUS010000202.1, from coordinate 21,572 downwards.
CTGGGGGAGGTGATGAAGGAAAGCGCGCATACCGCCTTCAGCTTTTTGCGGAATCGCGCGGCGGAGTTGAAGATCGACTTGAGCGACCACGACAAACGCGATATCCACATCCACGTCCCGGCCGGGGCCACGCCCAAGGACGGCCCGAGCGCGGGGTTGACCATTGTGGCTGCGCTGGCGTCGTTGTTCACGGGCCGTCAGGTCCGGTCCGATCTGGCTATGACGGGGGAAATCAGTTTGCGGGGCCGCGTACTGCGCGTGGGCGGCATCAAGGAAAAGGTGCTGGCGGCGGCGCGTTCGGGGCTGAAGGAAGTGATCCTGCCGGACCAGAACCGCAACGACTGGCTGGAAGTGCCGGTTGAAGTGCGGCAGAAGTTGAAGGCGCATTTTGTCAAAAACATCTCCCAGATGATCCCCCTGGCTCTCCGCCCAAAATGATGCGCCGTGTTCTTGCCGCCGTCGTCCTGGCTTTTGTCTCCATTCCATTTTTTGCCCTCATGGCCGCGCCCGCGCCGGTGGTGGACGGTCCGGCCACGCCCGGGCAACTGGCCGGCGGCCAGGCCCTGGCCGAACAGGTGCGCTCCTCCGTCCCGCCGGAAAACTCGGAAATCCACGGCAAACTGATCATCAAGTCGGAAGGCGTGCAGAGGGAAATCCCCATCGTCTGCCGGGTCACCGTCAAGCCGGACTCTTGGGAAACGGATTATGAAACAGCCGGGACCGGACAATGCGGCGCGGAACGCCTGGTGGTGTTGCACAGCACCAACGGTCCAAACCAGTATTTTTACGCGAAGGCGTCGTCGGCTTTGGCCCCATCGCCCAAACCGGCGCCCGTGCCAGCGGCGGAGGCTGTCATTCCGCTGGCCGGCTCTGATTTTTCATTGGCGGATCTGGGGCTGGAATTTCTTCATTGGCCCGTGCAACGGCTGTTGAAAAGCGAAATGCGCCTGGGCGAACCTTGCGATGTCCTGGAAAGCAGCAATCCGCGCGCCGCTGAAATCGTGAGGGTGAGATCGGACATCGACAAGGAATTCCGCGCGCCGCTCATTGCCGCGGGTTATGACGCCCAGGGGCACGTGGTCAAGGAATATTCCCTGCACGGCAGCAGCTTCAAGAAGGTCAACGGCCGGTGGCGGTTGGAGAAGATGGACATCCGCAACAAAAAAACAGGCTCGCGTACGGAATTGAAATTTGATATGAATCAATAAACTATGACGCACCCATGGAGCAACGCAATCGACGTGGTCTCCTGGGTGCTTGTTGTGCCGACCCTGGCTTGGCTGGCCTGGCGGGCTTACAAGCGTAGCGCTGACCGGGGCGGCTTGATCGTCAGGTGGGTTGCTTCAGTGCCGCTGATATGGATCCTTTTGCGTCTGATTCATTTTCAAAGTCCGTTCACCCCCATCTTCGTGCTGATCCCTTCGCTGATTCTTGCCGTGCTGTGGGCGCCGAGCATCGGGGCCGCGCTATGCAAACCGTTGACAGTGGCGCTTGACGGCGGGGACGAGGAGGCCGAAGCCAAACCATTTTATTTTATCGCCGAGGCGAAACGGCAGAAAGGGCTTTTTGAGGAGGCAATGGCCGAGATGCGGAAGCAATTGGAGAAATTTCCGGGTGATTGCGAAGGGTACACGAAGCTGGCCTCGATCCAAATGGAGGACCTGAAAGACCTGCCCGCCGCGGAGGCGACATTGAATGAATTTCTGGACTTGCCGGAGCGCGCGCCCAACGAAGCGGCCGGCGCGCTGCATCTGTTGAGCGATTGGCAATTACAATACGGCCGGGACGCCCAGGCGGCGATCGGATCGTTGCAACGTATTGTCCAGCTATATCCGGACACGCCCTTCGCTCACGCGGCGGAACAGCGCATCGCGCGCCTTGGCTCGGCCGATGAAACCAGCCGCGTCCGGCATCACAGCAAATTCACGGTGGCGCCGGGCAGGCACGACGTCGGGTTGAGCAAGGAGAGCGCGCCGGTTGCGGCCCCCGCCGATCCTCATGCCCTGGCGGAGGAGTATGTCAGGCAATTGGAGGCGCACCCGTCGGACACGGACACGCGGGAGAAGTTGGCGGTCCTCTACGCGGAAGAATTTCAACGACTGGATATGGCCGCGGAGCAGTTGGAGCAACTCATCGAGCTGCCGGCCGAACCGCCCAAACATGTGGCGCGGTGGCTCAATTTGCTGGCGACGCTGCACATCAAAGTGGCTCATGATGCAGCGGCGGCGGAGGGGACGCTCCGTCGCATTATCGAAAAATTTCCCGGGAGCGCCCTGGCCACATTGGCGATGAGCCGGCTGGCCAGTTTGCAGTCCGAGTTGAAGGCCAGCCAGAAAAGCGCGACCAAAACGCTGGGCGCTTATGAGAAGGACCTGGGGCTCAAGCAATCCCATGAATGATGGCTGCTGCAGGGCAAACAGGCGCAACGCCTTCAGAGACCCAATCGACCATGGCCAACATCAGCAGCCCTTCTGATCGGACCGTTTCCAGCGCGCCGGAAAGCGCCACTCAAACGTATCGCGGCCCTTTTGCGATCATGACCATCCTCTTTTTTATGTGGGGGTTCATGACCGTTTGGAACGATATTTTGATCCCGCGTTTCAAGGAGGCTTTCCAGTTGAGTTATTTCCGGGCCATGCTGGTTCAGTTCGCCTTCTTCGGAGCTTACAGCGTTGGGGCGTTGATTTATTACCTTGTTTCGATGGCCGGCGGCGATCCGATCAATCGCATGGGTTACAAGAACGGCGTGATTGTCGGTTTGTTGACCGCAGCTTGCGGCAGCGCGCTGTTCTACCCGGCTGCGACGCTGGCATCCTATCCGCTATTCCTGGGCGCGTTGTTCGTGGTTGGCCTTGGTTTCGCCATGTTACAGATCGCGGCGAACCCCTACGTGACAATCCTGGGCGCGGAACGCACGGCCTCGAGCCGTCTCAATTTGTCGCAGGCCTTCAATTCCTTCGGCACGACCATCGGCCCGATCATCGGCGGGTGGCTGGTGTTCACTTTCTTCATGCGGCCTGGAGCGCATGGGGCTGATTCGGTCAAAGTTCCTTACCTTTGTTTTGCCGGGGTGTTCCTGCTCCTGGCGGTACTTTTCAAATTTGCGCACTTACCCGGCTTTGCCAACGCGGAACAAATCGGACACGGCGCAGGCGCGCTGAAGCACCCGCACAGTGCGCTGGGAATGATCGCCATCTTCATGTATGTCGGCGGCGAGGTGGGAGTCGGCAGCGCCATTGTCAATTTTCTTGCCCTGCCCAGGTTGGGGAGTGTGCCGCATGAAACGGCCAGCGGGTATCTTTCGTTTTATTGGGGCGGGCTGATGATCGGGAGATTTATGGGGGCGTTCGCCCTGAGCGATATCAAGCCGGCGCTGAAACACACCCTGGTTGTTCTGGCTCCCCTGGCTGCATTCGGCGTCATTCTTGCTTTGCCAGGACTGGCCGGTGCCATGGGTTTCGCCTGGGCCCCGCGCGCGGCTGAATTGTGCAGCCTGGCCAATGCGCGGCATTATGGCGTTCTCCTGTTGCTCCTGCTGGCGGCCTTTTTTGCCGGCGAATCCAGTCCGCACCGGATGCTGGCCTTGTTCAGCATTGTCATCATCGCGCTGTTGGGGGTCGGGATCGGCGTGTCGGGGGACACGGCCAAGTGGGCCATTCTCGGTGTCGGCCTGTTCTGCTCGGTCATGTGGTCAAATATATTTTCACTGGCGATCGAGGGGTTGGGGCCGTTGAAAGGGCAGGGATCTTCGCTGCTGATCATGGCCGTTTTGGGTGGCGCGGTTCTGCCTCCGTTACAAGGCATGGTGGCGGATTATCATGGCATTCAATCCTCGTTTGTCGTGCCGATGGCCGCATTTGCCTACATCGCCTTTTATGGAGTTTATGGGCATCGCGCCGGGCGTGCCAAGGAATCCATCAGCCAGGGGGGCGGCCTTTGAACAATCGTTTGATTATGACTGCGTTACTTCTTGCGGCTTTTGGCGCCGGCGGCGCGGAAGCTTTTCCTCCAGTATCAGAACTTCCCTTGCGCCCCGAGACGCCCGACCCGTTGGTCATGCTGGACGGGACGCCGGTGACGACGAAAGAGGGCTGGTTCCAGAAACGCCGTCCGGAACTCAAGGCGCTGTTCCAGCATTACATGTACGGCTGCTTTCCGCCGCCTGTGAAAGTCAGCGGAAACGTCACTTACACGGACACGAAGTTCTTCAACGGCAAGGCTACGCTGAAATTGGCGAAGATCAGCCTCGGGCAGGCCCCGGCGCCCAAAATTCATTTGCTGATTTTGGTCCCGAACCGGCGCAAAGAACCGGCGCCGGCTTTTCTGGGGATGAACTTCACCGGAAACCACACCCTGCTTGCCGATACCAATGTGCCGGTGACCGCCGGCTGGCTGCTCCCAGAGCTTCCCCATGTGGTGGATCATCACGCCACAGAAGCCGGGCGAGGCACGGAGGTTGACACTTGGGCGCTGGAACAATCGATCGACCGTGGCTATGCCGTGGCGACGTATTTTTGCGGCGACGTGGAACCGGACAAAACGAACGCGGTGGGAGGCGTGCGCGAAACGATCTATGTGCCGCGCGCCGCAGATGATTGTGGGACCATCACGGCTTGGGCCTGGGGATTGCAGCGGGTGATGGATTATCTGGCCACGGACCGGGACATTGACAGCAAGCGCATCGCCCTGGTCGGCCATTCGCGGCTGGGCAAGGCGGCGCTGCTGGCGGGAGCATTCGATGACCGGGCGGCGCTGGTCATCCCGCTGCAAGCCGGTTGCGGCGGCACGGCGCCCAGCCGCGGCAAAATCGGTGAGTCAGTCAAGCAGATTAACAGCCAGTTTCCGCACTGGTTCTGCGGCGTGTTCAAGCAGTTCAACGACCAGCCGGAGCGGCTGCCGTTCGACCAGGATTGCCTGATTGCGCTGTGCGCCCCGCGCCCCGTCCTGCTGGGCGCGGCGGTGGAGGACACGTGGGCCAATCCATCCGGGGCCTTCGAGATGTTACGGGCGGCCGGCGGGGCCTATCGGCTGACGGGCGCGGAAGGCCTGGCCGCGCAGACGATGCCGGGGACAAACCAATTGATTGACAGCAACCTGGGGTACTTCATCCGCCCCGGGAAACACTTGATGACGCGAGGTGATTGGAAAGTCTTCCTCGATTTTGCCGACAAGCATCTGTGAATTGAGCTGGCTGGCAGAATCAGCCGACGGCCATGCCGAGGAGGAATTCGATGTTGCTGCGGGTGGTCTTCAGTTTGCCCAGGAGCAGTTCCATGGCTTCGACGGGCGGCACGCCGGTCAGGGCGCGGCGGAGGATGACGACTTTGTTGTATTCCTCGGGGTGATAGAGCAGTTCCTCTTTGCGGGTGCCGGAGAGTTCGACGTTGATGGATGGGAAAATGCGGCGGTCAACCAGATGGCGGTCAAGATGGACCTCCATGTTGCCGGTGCCTTTGAATTCCTCGAAAATGACTTCGTCCATGCGGGAGCCGGTGTCAATCAGGGCGGTGGCAATGATGGTCAGGGAGCCGCCTTCCTCAATGTTGCGGGCCGCGCCGAAGAAGCGCTTGGGCTTGTGCAGGGCGTTGGCATCGACGCCGCCGGAGAGAATCTTGCCGGAGTGCGGCTGGATGGTGTTGTAGGCGCGAGCCAGGCGTGTTATTGAGTCAAGAAGAATTACAGCGTCCCGCTTGTGCTCGATCATGCGCTTGGCCTTCTCGATGACCATCTCTGCCACCTGCACGTGGCGCTCGGGCGGTTCGTCAAATGTCGAGCTGATGACCTCGGCGCCGCGGCAGGATCGTTCCATGTCGGTCACTTCCTCGGGGCGCTCGTCGATGAGCAGAATGAACAAATAGGCTTCGGGATTGTTCTTGAGGATGGCGTTGGCCAGTTTCTGCATCAGGACGGTTTTGCCGGTGCGGGGCGGGGCCACGATCAAGCCGCGGGTGCCCTTGCCGATGGGGCAAACCAGGTCCAGAACGCGTGTGGAAAGCTCGTCCGCCGACGTTTCCAGCAAATAACGTTTGGTCGGGAATAGGGGCGTAAGGTTGTCGAAATGGGTTTTGTCCTTGGCCTTGTCCGGGTCTTCCGTGTCGACGGCCTCGACCTTGAGCAGGGCGAAAAAGCGCTCCTTGTCCTTGGGCGGGCGGATTTGGCCGGCGATGAGGTTGCCGGTTTGAAGGTCAAAGCGACGGATCTGCGAGGGCGAAACGTAAATGTCCTCGGGGCAGGGCAGATAGTTGAAACTGCGCGAGCGCAGGAAACCGAAGCCCTCGGGCAGGATCTCCAAGACGCCTTCGGAGAACAAGACTCCGGCGCGCTCGGCATTTTTTTGCAGGATTTGGAAAATCAGCTCGTGCTTGCGCATGGTGCCGAAATTCTCGATGCCCATTTCGCGGGCCTTGTGATTGAGCTCGGGCATGGCCAGGGCCTGAAGTTCGGCGATGTTCAGGCTGGTCGGGGCCGGGCCGCCCGCCGGGCGGGGCGTTTCGGCAGGCACCTGGGCTTCGACGGGACGAGTGGGCGGTTCCAGTTTGAGTTCATCCGGCGGCGGGGGGGCGACTGGTGCCTTGGAAGATTCGCCAACGGGGGCGATCTTCGGACCTTTCCTCGGGGCTCTCTTTGCGGGGGCTTTGGGCATAAGCAAAATTAAAATTTGATTAGAGACATTGGGCGCGGCCTGTGTGGTCTGGCCGGTTTACTGCAACGGATTTAAAATTATTCAAACCTGCGGACCGACCGGGGATCCACGCAAACATTCCTGTTCAATACGGCAATGGATATCTCGCTGTTAACTCCCTGACACGTTGTCTCACCTTGTGGGCGGTGTCAAGATTCTTAATATCGAGCAAAACTTCGCTGATCATGTCCGCGATGGCGGCCATTTCCGCCTCTTTCATTCCGCGGGTGGTGACGGCGGGCGTTCCCAGGCGAATGCCGCTGGCCTGGAACGGGGAGCGGGTTTCAAACGGGATGGTGTTTTTATTGACGGTGATGCCCGCCTCGTCCAATGCTCCCTGGCATTCCTTGCCGGTCAAGCCCCGCCCGCCGACATCGACCAACATCAAGTGGTTGTCCGTCCCGCCGCTGATCAGTCGGAAATGATTGCGGGCCATGCCTTCGGCCAAGGCTTTGGCATTGGCGATGATTTGCGCCTGGTAAGCCTTGAAGGGCGGTTGCATGGCTTCGTGGAAGCAGACAGCCTTGGCGGCGACGACGTGCATGAGCGGCCCGCCCTGAATCCCCGGAAAGACTTGCGAATCAATCTCTTTGGCATGTTTTTCCCGGCACAAAATCAGACCGCCGCGCGGCCCGCGCAATGTCTTATGGGTCGTGGTGGTGACGAAATCGGCATGTTCAATGGGGCTGGGGTGGAGGCCGGTGGCGACCAAGCCGGCGATGTGGGCAATGTCGGCCAGCAGATAGGCCCCGACCTCGCGCGCGATTTCGCCCATGCGCTGGAAGTCGATGATACGCGGATAGGCGCTGGCGCCGACGGTGATCATGCGGGGCTTGTGTTCGACGGCCATCTTCTGCAACTGGTCGTAATCGATCAGTTCGGTGTCTTTGCGCACGCCGTAATGGACGATTTCAAAGAACTTGCCGGAGAAATTGGCCTTGTTGCCGTGGGTGAGGTGGCCGCCGTGGGATAGGTCCATGGTCAGCATTTTGTCGCCGGGCTTGAGGACGGCGAAATAGACGGCCATGTTGGCCTGGCTGCCGGAATGGGGCTGGACATTGGCATGTTCGGCGCCGAAGATTTTTTTGGCGCGCTCGATGGCGAGGCGTTCGACGGTGTCCATGTTTTCGCAACCGCCGTACCAGCGTTTGCCGGGATAGCCCTCGGCGTATTTATTGGTCAGGACGGAGCCTTGGGCTTCCAGGATCGCCGGGCTGACAAAATTTTCGCTGGCAATCAACTCGATGTTTTCCTGCTGGCGTTGCCGCTCCAAGAAGATGGCATTGGCCACATCGGCATCCACTGTTTTTAATCGCAAATAGGAGGGGGGGTTGGGTGTTTCCATTTTATTGAGTCGTCGTTCATGTCGGCCGCCTTCAAATTGAGCGGCCAAAAAGGCATCCACGATTTTTCGGGCCTGCGCCGGGGAGGTGTGGGTGGCCCCCAGGCAGAGGACATTGGCGTTGTTGTGCTGGCGTGAAAGGGTGGCCATTTGCTCGTCGAGGACCAGGGCGGCGCGCACGCCGCCGATCTTGTTGGCGGCCATGCTCATGCCGATGCCCGAGGAACAAACCAAAATGCCGAATTCGCACCGTTCAGCCGCGACCAATTCGCCCACCGCCTTGGCGTAATCGCTATAATCGCTGGATTCGGTCGAATTGGCGCCGACATCGGTCAGGGAAATGCCTTTCTCCTGCAAGTAATCCTTGATCGATTCCTTCAAACGGAACCCGGCGTGGTCGCAGCCCACGGCGCAGCGGGTTTTGGCGGCGGAAAACGGCGAAGCGGGGGACTCGGCGGTTTGATCGATGAACTTCAGCATGGAGAAAATGCCCTGCTCGATCTGGTCGCGGCAGTAGGCATAGGTCTCGTAGGTGCCGCCGATGGGGTCGGTGATGTCCTTTTCGAATTCGTCGAGGGTCTCATCGAATTCCCGCAGGAGGAAGGTCTTCTCGGCTGCGTGCGGGAAGAGGAGGTTGATCTGATCGACATGGCTGTGGGTCATGCCAAAAATGTAATCAGCCCGATCAATGAGATCGGAGGTGAGCATGCGGCTGCGCAACTGGGAAATATCGAGGCCCAATTCCCTGAGGGCGCGCACGGCATGGGCGCTGGGGGGCTGACCCTCCATCGCGCCGACCCCGGCGGACATGACCTGGCAGTCCGTGCGGCCCTGGGTGGCGTGGCGAAAGAGACCCTCTGCCATCGGACTGCGACAGACATTCCCGGTGCAAACAAATAGAATGGTCTTCATTCCTGTGATAAAAGCAGCGCAACCTTGCGGCGTGCCATGAAAATCGTCAACCGCGAATATTTCAATTCGGCCAATTTAAACCGATTTTTGGTGCGGTTTCAATGGGATAATTCAGGCCGGGGCCTTTCTTGCGCGGGCCTGGCGATGATATCCGCGGCCTAATCGGGAATCTGCCCAGAGGATGATGCAAATGGTTCATGGCTGGAAAGTCAACCCTGGGGTGGCGGGGGATGATAACTAAGTTAATCCCAATGAGTTTTGGCACAAGCCGCATATTCTGCAAGTTGTTCATGCTACATCATTTCCGTGAATTTGGCCCATTGATCAAAGTAAAAAAATCACTTTGATTCGGTGTGATTTGCTTTGATTCACCATGAGATGCCTTGAGGAACGCGGGCCGGCACGGATTGTCCGAACCGAAGGAAGCCGGAGCGGGCCGGGTATCCCGGACTTTATTCAAATTGCCATAGCCTCTATTCACTAGGACAACTCTACATGTAAACTATTGTCTCGTCAACAGATTTCTGAGGAATTAAACAATGAGGCGCGTACCAGCTTTTGGGATGGCATGGAACCAATTTGTTGACCGCGCATACGGACAATTTTGCCACGTTTTGCGGGATCATGAGCACCGCGCAAGCCACCTTCGCGCGGCAAAAAGCAGCCCGCCAATCGCCGTCAGCGCAACCATGTTTGGTTCAGGACTGGCCACGACGTTTGTGGAAAAGCTAATGTCGTCTAATTCCCAATTGTTCTGCGAGGTGCTATCTTGCAGGGCCGTGAACGTCAGTTGCTCTGTTTCGTCAGCCCAGGCTGAAATATTCGCTCCGTAGAGCGTGTAGTTTAGCCCCGTTGCCAATGCTACAAACGAAACGACTTGAGTTCCTACCTCAAGCTCCAACGAACCAGAGGGAATGTTCAATACCTGTTCAGCCTCGAATGTCAGAGATTGCGTGCCAGCGGGGATTAGGGCGGTTTGGCTAATTGCTGCATATCCTGGAGGATAAGTGCCCTGCAGAAGGACACTGTAATTTCCATCAATAGGAGCCATGCCAAAGTTATTACCAGGGCCGATAAGCACAACTGCCGCTCCTCCCGTAGAGGGATCGTTGAAGCTAATTTCAGTCTGCTGGATTCCAGCCGCAGAGACCGTCCAATTGGGCAATGCACTCGCGACGGTCACAAAGCTAGGATAGTCAGGGTTGTCAGCAGAGATCGGGTCTGCCCGCTCAAAGTCGAGATTCCGAAACGAAGATTGCGCAAGAACGCTCTTTCCAGTCAGGCTAGTTACAAGTGCTATTATAATAAGGGTTTTCATATCATTTATTTTCTGGTGAATGGATCACCGACTGCTTGTTCGTATTTCGAATGCATGCCGGCCCAAGCCGAGATGGCGAACGATTTTCCCGCCACCCACTCTTGATAATAAATTTCAGGATTCGTCCCCGGAGACCCCGGCTCATCAACAGTGGTTGTGGCCCCAACAGGCGTATTGGAGTAGTTCGTTCCTCCGAAACTATTGCTGGCGAACCAAGTAAGGTAGCTCGACTGGAAGGTATATCGATGGCCACAAAAGGAGTCCACCGACGTCATAATATACCAACCGCTACTGCCGGAAAACTGCACCCCGCCATTGACCAAAGTGTTTGTAGCATAGCCACTGCTATGGCCACCGTCCCAACCTGATGTAAGATAACCAGCCAAATTCGTGGCTGCGAGAATGAGCCCGGAATGGTTAATGAAAACTGACGCAGTCGGATCCACGTTAGTCACGCCTTCCAAGGCTGACACCGAAAAAACCCCAATACCCCATCCGTCATCGAAGTACCAATTGGTGTTGCCATATCCCGCTGCCGTCGCACTGATTATCAGCGTTCCTGGAGGATTGTTACTGGCCATGCTGATCAACTTGTCAACGTAAGCGATACAATCATTAGTGCCGTCCGAACTGTTGAAGTTAGTGCCGGATAAGCCATTCATATTAATCGCTGTTACGAACGGATACCAACCAGGTGCAGTTGATGCGTGTAATTGGTATTGCACGCTAGGTTGCCCATCTGTCGGATATGCGGTATCCTCAATATTCGTGTTTGGGTCCACTTCTTGTGGCACATTTTGGAATAAAATCACATACTGAGGACGCAGGGTTGGATTGTTCGACAACCACATCTGCACCTGCGGCTGGAAGTAGGTGTTGAAATCAGAGGGTAAAATGGGATCATTGGTCGTGCATCCGATGCCGAGAACGTTGGCATTGCTGACCATGGGCCGATGCGTCCGATAGTATTGGCAGACGTTCGAACTGTCGAGGGAATTCGCATTGTAAATCAGCAGCAAATCTTTTGAGACATCCACCGGATATTGCACGAGGGGCGACCAAATGGCGGCCAGGCTGTGATTGCCGCCTGCGGCGATCAGTTTAAAGACAATGGGAGGATATGTGTTCGTTTGAAAAGATGGCAGTGGCCCATTGGTGGTCGTGACGGTCGTTGTCGTTATGACGGTGGTCGGTTGTTCCGCGGGAATGTTCGTCTGGCCGCTGCTGTCGTCTCCCCAGGCCACAAGGGAACCGTCATTCTTCAGCGCCACGCTGTGGGCGGAACCTGCGGCGATGACCATGACGTTGCTCATAGCAGCGGTTGGCACATTGGTTTGGCCATGGCCCCATGCTACAACAGAGCCGCTTGATTGCAAGGCTAAACTGTGTTGTCCGCCTGCCGCGATGGCCACAATATTGGAGAGGGCGGAAGAAGGAACGTCGGTCTGGCCATTGGAGTCGCAACCCCATGCTTCTACCTTTCCATCGGCCCGCAGCGCAAGGCTGTGAAATTGACCGGCGGCAATGGCAATGACGTTGGTCAAGTCGGCGGGGACGGTGGTCTGCCCGTATGTATTGTCACCCCAAGCAACCACGGCACCGTTGGACAGCGCCAGATTATGATACCAGCCGGCAACAATGGCCGTGATGTTGGAAAGATTCGGGGGCACGAAGTTGGCAATGTCGTTCGTGATGCCCCAATTCGTGACTGTGCCATCGGCGTTCAAGGCGAGGTCGTGGCCCCGGCTGGCGGCGACGGCGACCACATTGGTCAATACCGGAGGCGAGCCAACAGGATAGAAATTGGTTCCGTCGGAATATTTTCCCCACTGCAACACGGTTCCGCCGTCAGTCGCCGCAACCGAATGATAATCGCCTGCCGCAATGGCTGCCACGTTGGTCAACGTGGCTGGGCGATCACATTCGCCGTTGGTGTCGCTTCCCCACGCCTCCACCATGCCGGGCAAAGCCAGCCGTTCAATCCAGGAGACGCTGTTGGTCCCCACAATGTTGGTGACGGTGACGGTGTATTTGCCGTCATTGGCTGGGATGAAAGAGGAAATGGTATAGCTATCGGATGAGGCACCATAAATATTCGTGCCATTGATTTGCCACGAAAAGCTCAATGGATACTGGAATTCGCCGATGGCAGTGGCACCCACGAGGAGGTTCGCCGGGTAATTGATCCACATCGGGCCGGGTGCCACAGGCGTTGTAGAAGAGATTTCCGGCGCAAGCACCAAATCCAGACGCGCCACTACGCTGGTGACAACGCCATAGTAGGAGGAAACGACAACGTCGTAGTCGCCCACGTTCGTCGATTGCGAGTTTGTGACCGCGAAGGTCGAATTCGTCGCGTTGGTGATGTTCACCCCGCCAAACTGCCACTGGTATTGAAGTCCGCTGGTCGGTGCCACCGTAACTGAAAAACCGTTGGTTTGCCCGGCCAGGCTGAAGGTGTCAGACGGTTCTTGGGTAATGACCGGGTCCAATTGCCCGGAACGAATGGCCAGCACGTCCCCGAAGCCGCAGGCGATGTTTTTGGTTGCGGTCATGCCGATGGGGACAGTGGCGGCACCCCAAGCCACAACCGTGCCGACGGCCTGCAAAGCCAGGCTTTGGGAACCGCCCGCAGCGATGGCCACCACGTTGGAAAGTCCGGCTGGAACGGTTGTGTCACCGCAAAATCCATCGCCCCAAGCCTGCACGGTTCCGTCCGCCAGCAAGGCCAGGCTGTGCTGCGGCGCCGTTGCGATGGCCACCACGTTGGATAAACCGGGCGGCACGTCATCCTGATGAAAAACATCGCAGCCCCACGCCATGACCCTGCCGTTGGTCAACAGCACCACGTTGTTGGCCCAACCACAGCCGATGGCTTGCACGCCGGTGATGTTGGTCGGGACGTAATTGACGAGGGCGTTGGTCATTCCCCACGTTACTACCGTGCCGCTGGTCAATAAGGCCATATCGTGCTCGATGCCCGCCGCCACCGCCACGACATTGGAAGTGGGCGGCAGTGCGCATCTGACGGTATTGGTGACGGAGACGTAATGCTCGCCATCCCAATAGCAACCCCAATTTGTCACCGCGCCATTGGCCAGCAAAGCCACAGCATGGAATTGACCCGCCGCCAGAGCCGCGACGTTGCTCAGTCCGGCGGGCGGATTGGTCTGCCCGTAAGTGTTGTCGCCCCAGGCCCGCACGGTTCCGTTGTCCAGCAGGACGACGGTGAAATTGCCGCCGCCCGCGACTCCCATGGCATTGGTCAACCCGGCGGGCACATCGGTTTGGCCGCCAGTGTCCGAACCGACGGCCACAAACATGGTGTTCAAGGGCGGTGTCACGGCGTAAAAGGCCGCATTGGACGGCTGCGCCGAAAAGAGGCAGCTGTTGCACGTTTCTACTTGACACAACCAATTCCAACCCGACGGGAACGGCGCGCTGGAAAGATTGGTCGTGGTGTAGAGATCGTAAAAAAAGCCGTTGGTCCCGCCGCGCACGTCCAGCGACACCCCGATATTGGAAGAGGCATCGAGGGAAACAATCATGTTGGTGAGATAAGGCTGGCCGCCGGTGGGGCAGCCGCCGTCCTGATCGGGGTCGTACACCGGGCCGAGTGTCGCTGACGTTGCAAGATTGCGCTGGAGGCGCGGAGGTGGCGGGTAATATGGCCCCAGACCGGCCAACCCACTATACCATTCGTAGTACATCGCAACGTTTGCGGGACTGAGCAAACTGTCGAAACTGTAGAATTCGTCAATGTCCGCCCCGGCTGCATTGCCGCCGGCCAGCGTGCTGCCAATGACCAGTTGGCCCGCCGAGAGCGGGATTGAAGGCAGACCGGGCCCTTGCGCGGCCATGCTGCCATCCACATACAAGGTTGTGCATTCTGAATCCTCCACCAGCGCCAAACAATGGGGTTGCCCGGCCATCCAGGCAATGGGCGTTTGAAGAATCTCCTGCAAACCAGAGCCGGTCTCAGCAAATAGCCCGAGCGTGTTGCCGTCGGCGCTGACTTGCAGCGACCAGGCCAGCGCGCTTTGGCCCCCGCTGACGGCATCCAGTTCCAGCACCGTGGCCTTTGCGCAAGGGCCGGAGCCATTGGCCACCGAGGTGCTGGTCCAGTAGGGGGTTATCCAAAAGCGGAATGAACCGCCGACGCCGCAACTGCCGTTGGTGTTCCCTGTCGAATCGAGAGCCGGGACAACGAACGGAATCACCGGGCCAACCCTCTCAAGCGCGTATCCTGAAAAACTCTCGTGCAGCGTTCCCAACCCGGCAATCAGCAGTTCCGAATTGGTCTCACCAACAAAGAAACCTTCATCGAAAGTTTTCTGACACAGAGGCTGCTTTTCTGGGAACGGGGGCCATGGTGCCCGGGGCTCGGCACAAGCGATTTGTGCGCAAAATAGAACCGCCAAAATCGCCATCAGCGCCAATCTCTCAAGCCGACCGCGGCGCGGTTTGCTGCTCCGTATGGTTTTCATTCTTGTTCCGATAAGACGTGATTGTCAGGCAATTCTTATCGTTAAGTCATGATAATACAACTTTCGGCCCGGCGGTGGAAGAAAAAAACGGAGGGAAACCTCAGAATCGGGCGCATCTCAGTTTCTTGCAAGAGTATTGACAAGGCAGGATATTCGTTGCCTCGCCCCACGCAGGCGCGGTGAGGGACTTGAAAATAGGGCCTCCTCTCCCCGGCCCCCTCCTCCACAAGTGTGTGGAGGAGGGGGAGATAGACGACATGTGCAAATGAACTCGGATGCCCCCAATTGGCTCAGAATTAGATTGACAATTGATTTTGCCGGGGTTTACTTCCCTCGTCGTAAATGTCGTGAAAAAACTGCTGTTTTATTCTTTGTTCCTGATCGTTTTTGGGTTGGGCATTGCGTTTACGCTGCAACAGGGGCGGAAGCTATCGGCGGAAACAGGCTATCGTCTGATTGCCACCCATCCGCCCGGCCCGGCGGGGGTTGGACCGTCCGCCTCGCTCCTCACATTCGCCGATTATTTGCGCGCGCGAAAGTCACTCGTTGCAACTAGCACCTGACCGGGGCAGTCGCATCAAAATTTCCGGGGTAATGCGTCCGACTCTCATTAACACCGCGGCTTTAGCCCGGTGTCGAGGAGGCGTAAGGCGGACCCCTGCCTTTTTAACGGCTTACCGTCGCTTGGTAAACCGTTGGAAACGGTTAAGGATGTCGCAGGCCAGCAATTACACCGGGCTAAAGCCGCGGTGTTAATGAGAAACGCCAAGATTTGGATGCGTCTGACGCTTGCCTCGTTGATCGCTGCGCGCCTTGACTTTGGGCGGGGGTTTGAGAACATAGATTCCTATGGCGGATTCCAAGGCAAACGATCTCATGGAACGGATTGTCTCTCTATGCAAGAGACGGGGTTTTATTTTTCAGTCGTCGGAAATTTACGGCGGCATCAACGGTTTTTGGGATTACGGCCCACTCGGCGCCGAGTTGAAACGCAACGTCAAGGATTCCTGGTGGCGGACCATGACGCAACGGCGCGATGATGTGGTCGGGCTGGAGGCGACCATTATCATGCACCCGAAGATTTGGGAGGCCAGCGGCCACGCCACAACTTTCGCCGATCCCATGGTGGATTGTCTCCTGACCAAGAAACGGTTCCGCGCTGACCAGATCGAACCGCAAAGCGGCGTCGTTTATCATTACAGTGGCGCGGAGGATGCCACCGACAAGGCCAAGACCAGCAAGGAACCCTACTCGGTCCTGCTCGCCCCGGGGAAGAATCCGGACAGCGCGCGCAAAGTGGCACGGCAATTTTATGCCCTGCGCGGGATCACGGAGGCGCAGTTGTTGGAGGAACGCACCGAGAAGGTGGAAAACTCCACCCGCTACAATCCTGAAAACGGCAGCCTTTTGACCGAGGCGCGGATGTTTAATCTGATGTTCAAGACGTATGTGGGCCCGGTGGAGAGCGCCGAGAACATGGCTTATCTGCGGCCGGAAACGGCGCAGGCCATTTTCGCGCAGTTCAAGAACGTGGCGGACGTCTCCCGGCAGAAGGTGCCGTTTGGCATTTGCCAGATCGGCAAGGCGTTTCGCAACGAGATTAACCCGCGCAATTTCACCTTTCGCTCGCGCGAGTTCGAGCAAATGGAACTGGAGTTTTTCATCCGGCCCGATGAGGTGGTGGAGGCAATTTGCGGGAGCGTGGCCCAGCCCGCCGGCCCCGGGCATCCCGGCGAGCCGCAGGCGAATTGGGGCTGGCAAATGTGGCACAAGTATTGGGTGGAAGAACGGCTGGCATTCTACGAGCACATCGGTTTGCCGCGAACCACGCTGGTCGAGTATTGGCAAAAGCCGGAGGAACTGGCGCACTACGCCCGGGCCACGGTCGATATCCTTTATAAATTCCCGTTCAGCAAAAAGAACGCCGCCGGCGAATTGATGGGCGAGGAATTGGAAGGCGTCGCGGCGCGGAGCGATTTTGACTTGTCGCAGCACCAACGGTTTTCCGGCAAGGCGATGGGGGTGTTCGATGAAGAATTGAAACTGGCCTGGGGCAAGCTGGATGAGGCGAAAAAAACGGCCCTGTCGCAGCGTTATTTTGAATCGCGCCGGAATTATCTGGTCAAAACAAATGAGCCGCCGGACAAGGCGGAGGCCCAGGCGCGGGAAGACGCGGCGGGGCTGGCGCGGGGCAGTTATGTGCCGCACGTTATCGAGCCTTCGGCGGGGGTGGACCGGCTGGCGCTGGCCCTGATCTGCAACGCCTACGGTGAGGACACTGCGCCGGATGAAAAGGGGAAGATGGAGACACGCGTCGTGATGCGGTTTCATCCGCGAATCGCGCCGGTCAAAGTGGCGGTGTTTCCGCTGCTGAAGAACAAACCGGAATTGGTGAAGAAGGCGCGGGAAGTGCGCGATTTATTGCGCCCGCACATGACGGTCTTCTATGATGAGGCCGGAGCGATTGGGCGGCGATACCGGAGGCAGGATGAAGCGGGCACGCCCTTCGGCGTGACCATTGATTTTGAGACGCTGGGAGAGCAGGGGCCCGAGCTAAAGGACACGGTCACGTTGCGGGAACGCGACAGCATGAAACAGAGCCGTGTGAAGATAGAGGCCCTGCCGGCGCTGCTCCTGGAGAAGATTCAATAATGGAGATCGATAAATCAGCTTCAGTCGATCTGATGGGTGCGGTGGAGCAGAAGCCGCCGCTCAGGCGGGCTCCGACGCTCTACCTGATCATTCTGTTCAAGCTGGGCAAGGGCATTCTGGCCGTCTTCCTGGCCGTTGTGCTGTATTTTGAACCGGCGAACAACATTCCGGCGGAGTATGAACAACTCATCAGCCGCCCGGCGGTCAAACAGGTTTTTCATTACTTGCGAATTCATCCCGAGAATAAATTCTTCACGCGCCTGGCATTGCACATCGCCAACGTGACTCAAGCGGGGGTCCGGGATGCGGCCATTGGCGCATTGCTGTGGTCCTTGTTCCCTTTGACGGAAGGGGTGGGGCTGATATTTCGGGTGCCGTGGGCCGGTTGGCTGGCCATAGGGGAATCGGCCTTTTTTGTGCCTGTGGAGATATACGAATTACTGAAAGAATTCAGTTGGTTTATGGTCGTGGTGGCGATTATCAACATAGGGATTGTCTGGTATCTCTACGCCAATCGTGAACGGCTGTTCCATCATCACCGGCCACACCGGCAGGCGCTGCAGGCTTGAAGTTCAATTCTTCCCGCGCAATGCCGGCTACCAGAGAGTGTCCAGGCCCGGGTATTTGGCGATTGTGGCGTCGGGCGTCACAATCTTAAGCCGGTGCTCTTGCGCGGTGGCGATGAGGAGCCGGTCAAACGGGTCCCGGTGAATCGCCGGCAATAATGTGGCGCGCGCGGCAATTACCCCGCTGACCGGTAATTCACGCAAGCCATGCCATTGCACCATCGCATCGAATCAGGCATCGACCGGGCGCGGGAGCGACAATTTTCCGGCAGCGGCTTTTTGGCCGACTTCGAAGGCGCTAATAGCCGACACGAATAGTCCTTCCGGCGTGTTGCGGATGATCTCCTTCGCCCGCGCCGAGATGGCAGTGGCATCCGCAGCCAGCCACAGCAGGACGCAGGTATCCAGGAGCATCATCGGTTTTCCTCCGGCCAATCCTCCTCTGTGGCGGGCTCAGTTGGGTTGAATCCCGGCGCGAAGGTGACCTTCAGCGCAGGGTTCGGTTCGAGGCGACCAGCGGTGGCTTTGACGGCTTTCATTTCCGCGATGGGTTTGCCGTTGCGACAGATCAAAACGACCTCACCTTTCTTCTCCACAGCTACGAGCAGTTTTGAGAGGTTGGTCTTTGCCTCATGTGTATTCACGGTTCTCATAGACTTAGCTAAGTCTAGTTCATATTTTTCGATCGGCAAGCTCCAAATTGTCCTGAGAATGGAAAAAACTAACCTTGAAGCAGAGGCGGGCGCAGTTTCCTGCTCTTTGTTGGAAAGAAAAAACTTCCGCCATTACCCGGAATGGCGAAGTTGTCGCGTTTATTGTGCCTCGGAAACGGATGGCTAGACCTTTGGAACAGATGGAGATTTTGGCCAATCCGGAGGCGATGGCCGCTATCCGGCGGGCCAAAGCCGGAAAGACTTTGGATCATCCGTTGAGCGTGCTGGATGAAGATTAAAGTCACGCTGGAAGAGCAACCGGTTGAGTTCATCGAGCGTCAGCCGCCGCAAAGCCGCAAGCGGTTGCGCGACGCTCTCCACGCTGTGGAACAGGGCGCGGCGTTTCCCGAACCGCTGGAGGATGAACTGGCCATTGTAGAGGCCACGGACACAAGTCCTTACGAGCTAGTTTTGGCAGCGCGAGTTCGGCCGGCAGACGGCATAAGAACTGCTTTTTCATCAACGATTCTTAACAAAATATGAAAAGCATAATTGCAGGCGTTGTTTTGATTGGCATCGGATTCGCCATGGGCGATTCGATATTCCTGGGCAATTTTGACATTCTTAGCGTGGGCTTTGACGGACTGGGGCTTGTTTGGATAATAAAAGGTATTTTCCGTGTTTGGCGTCAAAGGCAGCCCCAGCAGTAGCGGGCGGCGTTACGTCCCTGTCAGGAATAACCAAATCCTCCCGCCCGTCGAAAGTGAACGGCCCATAGAAATTGGTCAGGAAGCCGGGATTCGCACCCGGACCGTCGCGTTCACAACGCGGAATGCTGCTGTTACACCACAATCCTGCTAAACTGGGGCCACTGGTCGGACTCGCACCGACGATTACGAGTTCACGAAACTCGCCCTGTTGCTGCTGAGGCACGGGGGCTTGAAAATGGCGTCCACGGCAGGAATTGCACCTGCGACCTTCGGCTTCGCAAGCCGGCGCTCTGATCTATCTGAGCTACGCGGACGAAATGGTATCCGTGATCGGACTCGCACCGATTAGGTCCGGCGTGAAGGGCCAGTCGCTCGAGCTGCTTAGCATTCACGGACTACTTGCGCAGGGCCAAGACATGGCCCCCGAGGTTGGTATCGCGCCAACGTCTCCTCCTCTTCAGGGAGGCGCTAATCTGCCTCAGCTACTCGGGGGTGCTTGCGCACGGCCATCTTGGTCGTCCCACGCGGTAACGCTCCGCGGTCTTCCGGTTATCGACCGGAGGCTCTGCTTTTGAGCTACGAGACGGATGGCATGGTTCAGAGCCGTGAAAGCACGAAGTAATACATGGCTTTCAGAAGCTCGGATGTTCTGCTCTTGGACGCCACAGCATCCGGACAGCCGTTTTCATTATCTTCTTCCAAAGCGGCAGCTTCGTCTGCGGAATCGCCGCCTTTGTCTCCCGGGCATCGGCAATCACTTTCGGTGTTCATCTCAACCTCCACTGTGGATGATTATTAATTGCGGCTTCGCGCCAAACCGGTTCACGGGGCGGAACACAATATTCAGCTTTCCGGTTGGCCGGATTCGAATAGCCCGCTTTGGTTTGTAGCTCTTGCGAAAGAGTAACTGGCTTTGATGGCGAAGAATGGGTTTCATGGGTTTCCTTTCGTTATGGGTTTAGATTTGACGGAAGGCGTCGGTAACGCTCCGACCTCGGGTTTAAGCCGATCCTGTTTTCGGGACAGGTGCAGCCAGCTTGTATCTGCCTGCCTTCCGTAAAATTGGTTGCCAGACTTGGACTCGCACCAAGGTCTTTGCAGACGGCCATCAGCGGCTTAATCCCGATGCCTATCGGGACTACTTTGACACCACCTGGCAATGGCACTGCCGGCAGGATTTCCACCTGCATCGTTCCGTTTAGAAGACGGATGCCTCATGTGTTCGGCCACGGCAGTATTTGAACCTAGAATTAGTAGCGGGGGTGGGAATCACACCCACCTGAAGAAGTTTATGAGGCTTCTCTCTGTACTTTAGTCGAGTTCCCCGCAGTGGAAATGGTGGAGTCGATGGGTAACGCTCCCATATGGACTTGCTTGCAAGGCAAGTGCATTACTTGTCTGCCACGACCCCAGGAAAATGGCAGGCTGCCTCCGTGCTGCCCGGAGTGGGCTGAATTTTGGAGATTCGGCCGCGTGCTGACGCTTCAGCCTGTGAATGAATGGTGCGGCTGCCGGGAGTTGCGCCCGGACTTCCTCCCTGGCGAGGAGGTATTCTGCTGTTTAGATCACAGCCGCGGAAATTAAAAGGGCCAGGAGCTTTCATGCTCCCGGCCCATGCCATTTCAACAAAGAACAAACACCTCTTGGTGATCTACTCGATCCCAACCCGCGGTTTCACGGCGGCTGTTTCGGTGTTTAGGGGCACACCTCCTACGAAGCCCTTAATATGTAAATTAAAAATTTGTTTCGCTCTTCCTGGTGACGCTGTCTTCTGTTCGTGGGCAGACCCCACCGGTGAGGCCTCTCTGCTCGTCCTCGCCAAATTCAATTTGTCGCCAAAAGACATCACCTGGATGTCGCTCTATTCTTGTTCACCGATTGTTCGTCTTTCGTTGTTCGCTATTCCTGTTTCAGTCATACAGGGAAAATAAAAAACCCTGCCTACACACGGTAAGCAGGGTGAAGAAATTCTCTTTCGATTCGTTACCTGCCTACACCGAGTCTATCCAAATTACCTTCGGGCTGTTTCCCGATAGGTGCCAAGGATAGTCCAAGGCTAAACACACAGCCTTGGGTGTACCGGCTATGACGTGTCGCTTCCGCGACTGTCATCGTCGGCCAACTCGTGGCTGATATGTTTAAGCAAGTTTTCATCGAACGTAGAGACGTATAGCACATGCTATCGGTTACATGCAAGAAATATTTTAAAATTATTTTGCGGAGCAGGCTTGTCTTGAATACAAATATTCG
>JBKQUS010000201.1:0-18801 GCA_052325505.1 Limisphaerales bacterium | reverse complement strand
GGGATGCTCGGTTTTCATCGCGTCAATCCGTTGAAAACGTTGGACGGGGGTTCGGAGAGGATGCCCAAAGTTTTTTTTAAAATATCCCGCTGCTGGCGCAGATAGTCATTCTCGCGCCGCAGACTGGGTAAAAGACATGCAGGCGGTGGATCTGCGTAATCCGGAGGAATTCCAAAGGTTCATAAACCGGCTTGGAGCGCAAATTAAGTCTGACCGGGCTCTTGCAGCCGCTGTATTCGTCGGCCTCCTTTGTGTGGTTGGCTACATTTGCTGCAACGAGTGAATCAACGCCCCAACCCCCTGACCGCCGCCACCATGATATTAAGATTGCCTTCTCCCTCATAATCAGGCAGTTCTATCAAATGGCTAAATCTATTAAAAAGAAAAGAACCCCGAGTGCAGCGTTCATGAAACCGGTGACCCCAGACCAAAAACTGGCCTTGGTCATCGGTGAAAAACCGTTGCCCAGGACTGAACTGACCAAAAAGCTCTGGGCCTATATCCGCAAAAATGGGCTGCAGGATAAAAAAGTCCGGACCCAAATCAATGCCGACGAGAATCTGAAAGCAGTGTTCAACGGCAAAAAGAGCGTGAGCATGTTCGAGATGACGAAACTGGTGTCGAGGCATGTGAAGAAGTGAGGGGCCGGCAGTGGAGGTTTGGCCAAAGGGCATATCATCGACCACCTGATGGGCGAACAACTTGGCTGGTTTCACCGTTATCTACCGACTAAATCCCAGAAGTTGATGTCCCACAGCCGGGTGATCACGGTTGACATCCCCGGTGCGCAGTGGTTCAGTTCCGGGCATCACCTATGAACGACAATGCTCCAGAACCCGGACCGATTGAATCAACTCCGCTGGCCACTCCATACAAGGACCGTTCGGTGGGGCTTACCATTTTCGGCATCCTGACGATATTGCTGGGCTGTTTGGCCGGGCTGTTTATCCCCTTGATGCTGTTTGGCCAGGTGGCCTCTGCCAAAGCCCAAATATACCGGCCAATTTTTCGACTATTCTTCCCGCCATATTCATTTACAGCGTTTTGGCTGTGGCTTTGGTGTGGTTGGGAATTGGATCTATAATGGCACGACGCTGGGCCAGGGCGTTGTTGCTCATCTTTTCCTGGATCTGGCTCATCATGGGAGTGGCGGCATTGATTTTCACGGGGATCTTGATGCCCAAAATACTAGCAGGCATATCTACGGCGGGAGCGCCGGGCCAGCCAGCAATGCCCTCGATCACAATGGGCGTGGTAATGGTCGTCATGTTCCTGACACTTGGCGTTCTTTTCGTCATTTTGCCAGCAGTCTGGACGTTTTTCTATAATAGCCGGCATGTGAAGGCCACATGTGAAGTGCGCGACCCGATAATGCGTTGGACCGATACCTGCCCATTGCCGGTGTTGGCCATTTGTTTGTGGTCTTTGGTTTCCGTGCCGATGATGTTGATCATGCCAATTGTAGGCCATGGTGTGATGCCATTTTTTGGCATTTTTCTGAGCGGTATCCCAGGCTCGTTGTTCTGTCTGGTCATCGCCGCCATCTGGAGTTATGCCGGTTGGTCATTGTATAAACTTGAGCAGCGGGGTTGGTGGGTAATCTTAATCGCAGCGTGTTTAGTGATGGCGTCCTCGATCCTGACGTTTGCGCGGCACGACCTGACGGAAATGTATCATTTGATGGGTTATCCTGAGGCACAAATCGAACAGATCCAAAAGATGGGCTTCCTCACAGGAAACTATATGGGCTGGTTTATGTCGTTGTGCATGTTGCCGTTTTTGGGCTATCTCCTTTTCATCAAAAAATATCTCCGTCGCCACTCATAAAACGGATGGCCTTCTGCTTTGAAATCCCAGTTGACATGATTGAGATGACGAAGCTGGTTTCGGGCATGTTCGGTGAAGAAATAGCCAGCGAACGATCCCCTGTTTAACGATGGGCACACCATCTCGGAACCCAAACCACCCGCACAATACCTGGGTGATGGTGGAAGTGCCTGCAATCTTTGGCCAGCAGAACAGCGGTGAAGCCAATAACGGCGATGGCAATGACGATTAGCACAGTTTTCATATCCTCCAATACGGCCTTGACTCGGAGATCTTGCAATTGGGCCGGGCAAGCACATGAGATTGCCGCTGAACTCAATGGCGCCGACTCCGACCGCAATGAGGCTCCAAAAAGGCGATGGATTGGAATTGGGGCAAGCTGATCAGGCAATGAGGATACCGGCGCAACTTATTGAGCCGGGGCCGGCGGCAGATCGATCCGTCGTCCTGTACGCGCAGATTCCCTGGCGGCATCCAGTATCTCGGTGACAGTGAGGTTCATCTCAAGGGAGGAGAGGCCGGAAGGTTTGATTTCACCGCGAACCACTGAGACCAGGTAAGAGAGTTGATCGCGGAATGGACTGGAAGGAGACAGCGCAGGCAAGTCAAGTTCAGCCTCACGCGCACCGGCTTTCCGAAGGCGCACCGAATCCCTTCGTGGAACCAACAAGTATCCGGTCGTGCCATAGACCTCCATGTCTTTGCGGTCGATAGCCCAGTTCCACGATGCTTGGATGATCCCCTGGGCTTTCGGATAGGCAAGCACCACCGTTGCCTCGTCCTCGACCCTGGGATAAACCTCCGGTTTAATCTGCTGGGTCACGGCAAAAACTGAAGTCGGCCGTTGCCCTGCCATCAACCAGGTGATGAGATCAGCGCCGTAGCAGCCAAAATCCGGCAATGCGCCGCCGCCATTCAACTTCGGGTCCGTCAGCCATTTCAGGAATGTTTCCGAACACCCAATCTCCTTTGGCCCGCGATGCCCATCATGCACGACGATTTTGCGCAGATCGCCGATGCCATGCTGCTCGACCGCCAATTCATAAGCGACCTGGTTGGCCCGATACCAGGTCGTTTCGAAATTCACAACGACCTGAATCCCGCCTCTCTTGGCTGCTGCCTGGATCGCCCGCGCCTCGTGCATATTCACCGCCAGCGGTTTCTCCATCATCACATCGATGTGCAAGGGCGCGCACATCTCCACCACGCGTTGATGATCCAACGTGGTCGTGAAAGCCGCCACGGCATCCACATTTGTTTTTGCGAGTAGCGCCGCCAAAGTGGGGTAAAAAAGATGATCAGGCAGATTGAACCGCTTGGCGTAAGTCGCTGCCAATTCATGATCCGGCTCCACAATGCCGACCAATTGAACATCCGGGCGGTTTTGCGTTAGAGGAATAAATCCGTAAGCGTGATCGTGAACCAAGCCGATCATGGCGATACGGACAGGCGGTTTGACTTCCGCTGACCAAACAGAGTCAATCGACAAAAGAAGACTGAAAAAGATGATGAATTTTTTCATGAATTGACGGGAGAGTATCAGTTTGGAATTGCTTTTCAATCACAGCCTGAAGCTGTGGACATCAATTCCAAGCATGAATGACCATGATCAAATCGAGGGAAAACACCCGATTGCCAGAGCGTTCAGGGCAATATCCTGAGACGTAAACCCGTCCTTCAGGTTCATGTTGGAAAACGAGGGACACTTTGAGGCTTCTGGTCGTCCCCGGCTTCGATCCACCGAAATAAACGAATTCAACGGCTTCCCCCGTCACCATCGCTTCAATGAACATGTTGGTCAGGTCATCGTTGCAGGCCAAAACAGGATTACGGGGTCGGGCGATCCAATAAAGCAGCTTTTCAGAGGGAAACAGTTTGGGGTCGAGGCCAGGTTTCAACAGGTGCCGGAGCAAAGTATTTCTGATGTTTTTCATTTGCCCGGAGTTTAACGGAGGGGGTTGGACAAATACTGTCCACCTGCCGATGTTTTCTAAATAATCCGACCTTGCACCAGCTTCAACATCTCCCGATCCAGCTTGTGACCATGCCAATTCTCATATTCAACATCGGGCCGGTCGCTGTCGATAATACCGAATGACCCCGTGAAATTCCACAGCGCCCAACCCCAACCCGCCGCCGTCCACAAATCCACATAATCCCGCATCCAAGCAAGGACGACAGGGTGTGGCGTTTTGTTGAAAGCGCCAAATTCTCCCACTATCACGCCGACCCCTTGCGTTTCCAGTCGTTTCCAAGGGGCGATTTGACGAGATTGAAGCGTCTCATTGTTCCAAAGAACACCTCCCTCTTCCATCGGCCAGGTCGGCTCCGGCCAGCGGTCCGCCCCATCTACCCAACTGGCCAGGTAATGCGAAACATGCATGGGCAGATAACCGCGTGTGGCTGCCGCTATTCCCAGCCCGATGAGCTCTGTCGGCGCGGTGTTGCCCCAATCTCGCCCGTCACAGATGATCAATCGGCCTGGATCCCGCTTGCGAATGGCATCGCAAACGCTGCTGACCACGCGCCGGTAGGTTCGCGGTTCTAGTTTAGGTGGTTCATTGAACAAATCGAAACTGAGCTGGCGATTGGGAATCCCTTGATAACGCTCCGCAAAATGCGCCCAGTGCAAACCGCAAACCCGCAATGTTTCATCGTCGGACCAGAGCGATTTTTTCTCAGGCGGTTTGGCGACTGTATAGCCGGGGGCGCGATGGAAATTCAGGCAGACGTGGATGCCATGACGAGTTCCCAAGTCCACCGCGTGATCAATCTGCTTGAGAGTCGGTTCAAGAAACCTGGTCCAATCACTGTTCTCAATCCACATGCGGTAATCCATGGGCAGGCGGACAAAATTGAAGCCCAGTTCCGCCAGCCACTCGAAATCCCGCTCTTCAAACGGATCATTTCGGCCAGAGAACTTGTTCAAGAGGTTGAACCCGCGCCACGGCGGCAGCTTGGAGGCTGAGGTTTCCGGTAATCCAGGCTTATCCGCCCCCGCCACCACCTCAGATGCCACTGCGCCCAAACCTGCCGCCGTCATAGTTTTGAGGAACTCTCGTCTGGAGGTATTCATGCCCCCATATAACTCCCGTAATGCCCGAAAATCCAAACCTAATCAGTTCACAATGATCTGGGCATGTCTGTTGGGTGATTTGATGGGGAAATGAACTCGAACCGGGAATTTGGCTGGATCGATTTGTCCCGAAGAATGGCCACATCTCCACCATTGACTCCCCAGCCATTCCCAGATACCAACTCCCCCATGAACATCAAAGATTTATCAACGGACCAAATCCAGAACATCATCGTCATTAAGAAAGAGATTGAGAAAATGCAAACCCGTTTCCAAAAGCGGGTTGAAAAGCTCCAGGCCAAGATCGATTCAATTGCAGGTGATGGAGGAGCGCCAAGTCCATTGACCAGAAGGAAGAAACGCCGCATGTCCAGGGCTGGGAGAGCTGCAATTGCTGCTGCCGCCCGAGCCAGATGGGCCAAGATCAGAGGCAAAGGGGGAAAGAAAGCCAAACCGGTAGCCAAAAAGAAAGATCGACGCAGCAGTCCAGCGGTCAGGGCCAAGATTGCAGCGGCGGCCAAGGCGAGATGGGCTAGGGCCAAGGCAGCGGGGAAGACGACGCTGTAAGCCACGCACCAAGCACGTTCGTCAACAAGTGCTGCGGGATGGATATTCGGTTGATGACGATGGACTTGCCTGAAACCAAAGGAACTTACGTGCTGATTTCCTTCGTGGCCCAAATGAAACGCTTGGAGATCGGGCGCCTGGGAGATTACGACATCGTTCCCGGCTTTTATGCTTATGTCGGCAGTGCCTTTGGTGCTGGAGGGCTCCGGGCACGCATCGGTCACCACTTGGAATCAACGGCTACTCCTCATTGGCACATTGACTATTTGCTCGGAGTCGCTGAACCCGTCGAAGTCTGGTACACGAGGGCTAATCAGAAGCTGGAGCATCACTGGGCTGATCTGCTCGAAAAGACGCGGCATTTTCGTGTGCCGATTCGCCGATTTGGTTCGTCGGATTATCACAGAAGCCGGTCGAGCCATCTCT
Organism: Limisphaerales bacterium; assembly: GCA_052325505.1. Lineage (GTDB taxonomy): Bacteria > Verrucomicrobiota > Verrucomicrobiia > Limisphaerales > Palsa-1400 > DASRLE01. The sequence continues at coordinate 12,905 of JBKQUS010000201.1, read as the reverse complement.
TTTTCTCGAAACGCCGGCCCTCCTTCGAATGGTTCCGGCAGGAGGTCAAGAAGTCTTTCGAGGATGTTGAGGCGGAGCAGATCAGAACCTCGTTTCGTGAAGCTGGCGGTGATAGCGAAAGCGAGATGGGCCAGGGCCAAGGCTGAGGGGAAGAAGGGGCTTGTAAATTGAGCGATTGTTGTGGGTGGTCTTGAAAAACTGAATAGGAACAACGGGCGAAAAGATATACGGCCCAACTTCCATTTTCTGCGACAGCTTGTTCTGCAGCTCAGGGTTTGGTTGCGAGCAACAATGGTGAAACTGCCGGAACCTTGAGCAGACGCGGGCTCGTAAAACCGGCGTCACGCAACCAGCCGCTAATTTCTTCAAAACTAAACGCATCCCCTTCCTCCGTATTGACCAACATGTTGACGGCGAACAAAAGCCCAACCAAAGGGTCGGTCCGGTCCTTGTTCACCAGAAACTCCATAATGGCAATGGTCCCTCCCGAGGCTAGGGCGTCGAACGTCTTTTTCAACAGCTTGCAACTTCGAGCTTCACCTTCACTGTGCAAAATATGCCCCAGCGTCGCGACCTGATGGTTTCTTCCGAAAGGCACGGTCAATAAATCGCCGGCAATGCCAGTCAACCGGTTCGCAACGCCATGCCTCTTGGCCACTTTCTTGGTTACGGCGAGAACCTTCGGCCAGTCCACCGCACTGACCTGAACCTGCGGTGACTGTTCGGCCAGCGCAATCCCCCAAACGCCCGACCCAGCGGCCAGATCGAGCACGGAGATGGGCTTTTTTGTCTTTGGAATACCCAGGTGTTCTCCGAAGGCTTTTGCCGCGGCGTAACTCAGCGGGAATATGGCTTCGACAAACTCTGCGAAAAACTCAGCCCCATTCTTCTCGGAATTGACTGAATGAGCAGAACTGCCGGTGCGGACGCTTTGATCCAAGGCGAGCCATTTCGGGATCAGTTGTGTGGAAACGTGCCGGAAGAACTCGCCATAATAAGCAGGTTTGCCAGAAACCAGAAATGTGGCGCTTTCCGGCGTGAGCAAATAGCGGTCTTGCTTGTTGGCCAACAAATGTAAACCAACCAGTGCGTTGCAGATGGCCTTGACGCCGCGCAATGAGGCTCCTGATCCTTTTACCAGTTGCTGGGCAGTTTTCGGGGAGTCAGCGAGCAAATCGAACAAGTGGTGTTTGACTGCGGCTTCGATGATCAGCGGAGGTGCATAACCCCAGCTCAATTGCATGAGCCGGTCCGGAGTAATTTGATGGCGCGTATTATTTTTCATGAACTAATTGACAACGAGATCTAATTCTAAGAAAGAACTGGGGATAGGCAACCAAAAATTCGCTGTCCAAGATCAAAGAATGATAAATGGCGGGAGTGGAATCATCCCGACAAATGCCCAGACTGCGGAACTTTGCTGATTATCGACCCTAGCGGTCCTACGGTGCTCTGGGATTAAAGGATTGGGAGTTTAAAGACATCAATCCCCGCCAAGGCTCAAACATGTCCCGGTTGATCTTGTGCCGGCTCCCCACCGCAAAATAAAAACCGGGCTTCGTGGTCAGAGGATAACCAAAAAGCCCGGGGAATCTTGGAATTTTGTACACCCTGTAGGATTAGGAGATTTCCGGTTGGGGTCATCAAAGACCGCCTTTTGACTGAGGCCAATCTGTCCAGAATTATCGGTATGGTCTTGGAAGAACTTCAAAACGATGAACACGGGGCCGGTGACAAATTAGCCGTTTTTAAATCCCAATTGGAAGAAATCGAGAGAAAACTGAGGCGTTATTACGATTTGATCGAGACGGGGGGCGTTCTTATGCCGGACATTGCGTCCAGGCTCAGGGAACTCAATTCAACCAAAGAGGCCCTGCTCGCAGAGCAAACCAAGTGCGAAGCCATTGCCCGCCGTGCTGCGCCTGTGATGCCGTCTTTTGAGGTTGTGAAGGGGTATGTAAATGATTTGCGCGAGACGTTGCGGGAAGGAACCATAATGGCCCAAAAAGCCTTTCTGCGCTCATTTATCAGGCGAATCGACATCAAGAACGATCAGGCAGAAATCGAATACACCTGCCCCTTGGGACTTTCGGGCAACGGCAGGCACGAAGTTCTTTCTATAGACAAAAATGGCTCCAAAGGTAGGACTCGGAGATTCTTAAGCCCAATTTCTGGTAAAAATATAGCGGTTTTCCCTCGTAAATGCAAGCTAATCTTTCAAAATCCAGCCTAACAAGAACGAACTCATTCAGTACTTTTACTACACGGTTTACTACACACCCGTTTTTGTCAAAAAATGCGGCTGAAAAATGATGTCAAAAAGAATTATCAAATTGTCAATAATAATTGAGCGCCTCCAATGGGACATATCCAACCTTTGGACTCGAAAAGTCCAAAAATGGAACGTCTTTTGGACTGTGTAGTAAACCGTGTAGTAAATGGCCTCATGCCAGTATGTAGCGGCCGGATTTCCTGGTGCCGACGCGCTGGACCAATCCGGCGTCAAGCAACGGCTGCATCAGCTTGATCGCGCCCTGTTTGGTCACTCCGAGGGCGTCCCAAATCTCCCGTGGCTCCATGCTTTTATGGTCCCGCAACAGTTGCAATAACTGCTCCTGCTTTGGGCGCAACACCAATTTTGCCCGCGTGGAACCGGCGGCGAATTTTTGCACCCGTGCCCAGACTCGTTCCAGTGTCAGTTGCAGCCCCTCGGCGGCATACTCCAGCCAGCCACTCAAATCCTCCCCTTCGCGCCGCACGGCATCCAGCGCCGCGTAATATCGCGGGCGGTCCTCCCAATAAAATTCATCCACGGAAAAAATGTGGTGCGTGTCAAAGCCGCGCCGATACAACTCCCACAAAGCCAGCGCCCGGCCCAAGCGTCCGTTGCCGTCGGCAAAGGGGTGGATGGCCTCAAAACGATAATGCACGATGGCCGAACTCAAAACCGGCGACAGCCTGGCCGATTCCTTGTTCCACCACGCCAGGAATTCATACATTAACCCGGAAACGTCTTCCGGTGATGGCGGCAAATAACGCCCCACACGCACCGCAATAGTGCGGTAACGCCCCGCCGCGCCTTGATCCATCACGTCAGCCGCAATGATTTTATGCAAGCGGAAAACCTCCTCGTGGGTGATCGGACTTTTGGCGGCATTTTTCTCGACAAAACGAAGCCCTGCGAAATAATTCACGACTTCCCGTTTGGCGCGAACGGCGACGGCGGGAATTTCCCGGCCTTCCTCCACCGCCCGCACTTGTTCCAAGGTGAGCGGATTGCCCTCGATGGCCGTCGAGGAATGAGTATTTCGCGTTCGCGTATCCTTCTGCAACGCGGGAATCCACGGCACTTCCACCGTGGCGGCGAGAATGCGTTCGCGCAACACGGCAATCTGCTCCACCCGTGCCAGCAGAACGGGTGTGATGTTAAATTGCGGTTGATAACTCACACCACAACATTATCCGTTGAGACCACCATAAGTCAACCGATTAGACAACCAGCAGCTTTCCAACCCCGAATCAGCCGAAGGCTTAATGGTGTGCCTTCGTGATTTCCTAAGAGCCGCCCCCATCGGTTCGTTCCGGTAGTCAACGGTGGAGATGAGGGGAGGGGCAGAACCTTGACGACCGGAACGAAGCGGTACAATGGAGGCGGCGAATCACGAAGCCCAGAAGGCAATATCGCCTTACACCGCGCCGATGGTTTGAGGCCACTTGCATTCCGCACTGCTCCCGCGCGCTTTAAGCGCGATGGGTCTTAATGATCGGATGGCCGCGCTTTTTCATCGAACCCAAACGCGACCAAAGCCCCCGCAGCGACCGACGTTTCCCTTGGCTCGCAACAACGACAGGGATTATCCCCCACAACTAGGCTCCGCGCCAATGAGCGGAATCGTAACATGGCGCGAAGCGCCTGAACTCAAACCCGAAAGAAGACTCGGCAAAATAACTGAAACGCAAAAACCATCGAAGCGTGCAGAATTGCGGCGAATTGGTCGGCTCAATTAAGGGAAGCCGCGTAATCGTATTTAACTTTGCAGAAAAATCGATGGACGTTGCTTGTTGTGGCGCCGACTCCTCTTTCCTTGAGCCAGTTGGCGATTTGGGCAAACGTCCAGCCTTTGCGGCGCAATTCGCAAATCGTGGCCCGGTATCGTTCGAGTTTGCTGCGACCCGGCCTTGCGGGCACGGCCAGCGCCTCGGCCAGCAACAGATCATAAGACGGCTGCGACATCATACTTTATCTCCTTTACGTTAGCGGTAGCTCACGATTGGGCCTTATTCAAGAAGGTCGATCAAATGAGGCGGAAAAACGAGCTTTGCAGAGGATTGCAGAGCCTTGAAGCGGGCGCATGTGCGCCGCTTTTGCTCAGATATTGAAATAAGCGGCGTCGCCCTTACTCGGCCAAATCGGATACCCCCTTTGGCTTGCCTCTTTCCAGCTTGAGGAAGGCCCTTGCCTTCCTCATATTTTAACCTCATTACATCGCTCGGCCTTCCGAGCGTGGCAGAGCCGAAAGCTTCCTGCGCTTCGGCCTTGGCTTGTCATCCTTGCCCAAGCTGATTCCGTGTCACACGAGCACTGAACGCCCGCTCGAAGGCGGAGCGGAACGGAGCAGGCCGAAGGGAGAAAGGGCGGCGGCGAAGTGGAGCGTGCCTGAGAGCCGGCGGTGAGTGCGTTCCCGCATAGGGCGGTTGGACGGAGCTTTGTCTGAGCGGTTTTCAAGGGCAACAGGGGAAAAGCCGGTCAGTCAAAGCTGCGTCCGGGTTAATGAGTGGCCATCACGTTTGTCGCCGCAAGGCCAATTCTTTTGACGGCATTCTCTGTTGCCATACGCATCCGGGTGAATTCATCCAAGAGCGATGGTCCCTGCACAAAGATGCACCCGGCTTTGCCGCCGCCATAATCGCGCATCTCGGCCCCCAAGGCTCCTTCCACCAAAATGACGAATTGGCGCGGCGTTCCGGCGTCTGCCAGTGACGGCGTGGTTTCCTGAACCTTCACCCTCAAATCAGCGGCGCATAGTTCCATGAAGGCATCTTTGTTGTCCTGAATCAACGCGGATGTGCGCGCGATTTTTTCGGCCAAAATCTCATCAGAGCGGGAACGCAAGTGGTTGTACATAAAAAATCCAGCAACCACCAGCAATGCAAGCGAGGATAGGATGCAGACGATCCATGCTCCACGCCAATTGATGCTCTCCACTTTATCCAAACTTGCTCTGCATCGCTCCTCCGAGGTGGCCAACCGCTCTTTGGCGTAACTTTCATATTGTTCCGCGTCCTCGTGAATGCGCTTGGCTTGCCTGAGCGATTCGGCTGCCTTGCTCTCAATTTCTTTCAAACAATTTGACAGGGCCGGAAGATTCTGCTTCGCAAACTCCTGCGCGATAGCCGCCTTCAATTCCTGGGCGCTTTTCTCCGCCGCTCGCACTTGCGCCGTGGTGGCGGTTTCGAGAGCCTTTGCAAAACCCGCCCCGGTTCGGCTCACGGTGGAAACCATCTCGTTGAGTTCCAGCCGCGTGCGCTCATGCAACGTCGTGACCGCGTCAATGGACTGCCTCACGTCCGCTTTGGCGCGTTCACCCGCGATTCTGACTTGGGCCGGAACCGTTTGCAGATAGGCGGCATGAATGCCGAAAACTTCGAGCAATTCGACGATGAAATTCGTCGGATTGGTCTCGCCATATTTCTCAATGAGTTGCCGCGCCCGCTCACGCTGGTCATCGGGCAACTCCTTGAGAATAGGCGTCCAAGTGATGACAAGTTCCTGGTTCATATATTCAATCCCAATTGAAGTTGAGCCGGCTTTGGAAATCGGCCTTGGCCGTCGAGGGCGTTGCCTGTTTCTTCGGCTGAACCTTTGCCGCCATGTCGGTTGGCAATAGGTGGCCGGCAATGGCATCATATTGCGCGTGCATATCGGTCAGGAAGGATTCGATATCGCCGCGAGCAAACACGTCGAGCTTTAAGTCCCGGTTGCCGATGGCCTCCGCCCACGTGATGCCGCGTTCGTGCCGCGCCTCCAGTTCGTCCAATTGCAGCAGCGTGCTCTTGAACATGGCAGGCATGGTGACTTCCGCGCCGCCCCATTCCTTGATAATGGATTGCAGGCCGCTGCCGTCGAACATGCGTGTCGGGTTCTTGGCCGGATTGCGGACCACCACGTAATCCACCGCGTTGCCAAGTTCGCGGACAACGCCTTCAAGGTTCTGCATGGTCGCCAAATCGTCGTACGGAAAGACGAATACGGTCATGTGAATGCCCTGATCGGCGGCAATGGACAGGAATTGCGTGCGTTGAATGACGCGCAGAATTTCGTCCGTAGCCTGGGCGCGTGCGTCCACGATCTGAACTGGCGTTTTCCCGGCATTGCGGAAGACGCGCAGCAATTGCTCCGCACTTTCCGGGCCAGAAACCGGAATCAGCTTGGTTCGCTCCGGGTAGCGTTTGAAAACGCTGCGGTGCGCGTCGTCTAGGTCGTACGCCTGCCACTCCACCGAAAGGTTTTTCAACCATTCAATGCGGGCGAGGCATTCCGTTGATTTGCCAAGGTTTCCTTTGCTTTGAACCGTGGCGAGCAGTCTTGATTTGATCTGTATTTTCATATTTCCTCCAATCTACTGGGCGCGTTAAACGTCCATTCTTTTGTTTTTGTTTTCGGGTTAACCGCAAAGGCCGACGTTGGCCGTTTGCGACACTTGTGATGCCTGCGCCAATAGGCGCGAATGCCTTCCGCGCTGACTTCGACGCCCGCCTTGGCGAGATAGCGTTGGACAATCGTCCACGGCGCTCCCTGGTCGCGCATCGCACCGATGAGGCTCTCGTGCTCGGCCAGTTTGGAGCGGCGACTACGAATCGCCGCCATCTCGGCTTTCAATTCCTCCAAAATTTTATGTTCAATCTCAGTATTCATAAGTGTTGGAACCATGTTGGAAATGCGTTCCTTGTATGTTGTTTCCGAGACCCAATAATGCTGTCAGAACGTTGGCGACAACGTGGAAACAACGTTGCCGACAATGTTGCGTTCGCCTTGGAACGCACTGGCCGAAGCTGTGCTTCGGGAAGATGTCTGACAGCATTATTGGGCTCATTAAGCACCTCCTTTCTTTAGAATCGTTATTGATTCTCTGCTGTGAACATAGCTTTGGGAGATTGAACACCACAAACGAGCAGTGGGAGGGTTGTAGGCGTGTAGTAACAGGTAGTCGTTCCGAGGGGCTGACGAGAATGAAAGCTGGGTTTACTTTGAGACCATGCTACGAGTAATTGCAAGCAAGAGCGCGACTGCGGCCAAGAATTATCACCGACAATCTTTGAGCAAGGAGGATTATTACAACGAGGGTCAAGAGATACGAGGTGAATGGCACGGCATTGGCGCGACAAAACTAGGACTGTCAGGGATGGTGGCGCAGGAAGCGTTTGACTCTCTCTGCGATAACAAGAAGCCGGGCACGAATGAACGACTGACGCAGCGCAGTGGCGATCATCGAACGGTCGGGTATGATTTCAACTTTCATTGTCCCAAGTCCGTGTCGGTGGTCTATGAGTTCACCAAGGACGAGCGCATACTCCATGCGTTCATGCTCTCGGTGAATCAGACCATGCAGGAGCTTGAGTCGGAAGCCAAGACGCGCGTGCGGAAAAATGGAGCGGATGACAACCGGACAACGGGCAATCTGGTGTGGGCTGACTTTGTTCATTTCACAGCGCGTCCTGTCAACGGCGTGCCTGACCCGCATTTGCACGCGCATTGCTACGTCTTCAATGCAACCTGGGATGAGGCGGAAAAACAGTGGAAGGCCGGGCAATTCCGGGACTTGAAAGCGGATGCGCCCTATTTCGAGGCGGCATTCCATGCCCGGTTCGCCCGCAACCTGGCAGACCTTGGTTTCAAGATCGACCGCACTGCGAATGGATGGGAACTAGCGGGTGTGCCAGAGCGGGTATTGCAGGAGTTTTCCAAGCGGTCGGAACAGGTGCAACTGAAAGCGAAAGCGTTGGGTGTGACGACCGCGAAGGAAAAGGACGGTTTGGCCGCCTTGACCCGAGAGCGCAAGCAGAAGGACATTTCCAAAGCGGAACTGCGGGAATTGTGGGAAAAGCGTGTTTCGCCGGCTGAACGTCTCGACATTCAGGCCGCCATTCAAACTTCGGCATCCAGTGCGCCGCGAATTTCTGATGCAAAGGCGATGGATTTTGCAATTCAGCATTGCTACGAACGAGCATCCATCGCCACGGACAAGGAATTGCTCCGTGAGGCATTCCGATATGGCTTTGGGGATGTGGATGTCGAATCGGTCAAGCGCCAACTTTTGCGGGATGATTTTATCAAAGAACAGGCCAATGGCCGCGAATGGTTCACAACGAAGGAAGTGTTGTCCGAGGAAAAGCGGCTGATTGAGTTCGTCAGAGACGGTCAGGAAAAATTCAGGCCATTCCGGGCATCATACGATTTCCGAAACAAGGAACTTTCCACGGAACAGCGCAGTGCCGTGCTCCATATTCTGCAAAGCAAAGACCGCGTCAGTGCCATCCGTGGCGGCGCGGGAACCGGCAAAACGACAATGATGAAGGAAGCCGTGGCCGCGATTGAATCCACCGGATTGAAGGTTTTCACGTTCGCGCCGTCGGCGGAAGCGGCTCGCGGCGTTCTTCGCTCGGATGCCGGATTTGCCAATGCCGAGACCGTCGAAATGCTCCTGCAAAATTCCGCCCTGCAAAAGCAGGTTTGCGGTCAGGTGATTTGGATTGACGAGGCCGGAATGTTGAGTGTTCGCACGCTGGCGCGGGTGGCAGACCTGGCCGACAGGGAAAACTGCCGGGTCATCCTTTCCGGCGACACCGCGCAACACCGAGCTGTGGAGCGCGGCGACGCCCTACGGATTCTGGAAAATCACGCTGGTCTCGAAGCGGCGGAATTGACGGAAATCCGGCGGCAAAAGGCGGATGCTCACAAGAATGTCGTCGCCGATCTGCGTGGCGGCGATTTGGAGGGTGCCTTGAAACAGTTGGACGCGCTTGGGATGCTGCGCGAACTTCCGTCGGAAACACGCCATGAAGCCCTGGCCGATGATTATGCGGCGTCGATCAAGCGCGGCAAGTCGGTTCTGGCCATTTCACCAACACACGCGGAGGGCGAACGCGTGACGCGGGAAATTCGGTCGAAGTTGAAGGCCGCCAAAAAAATTGGCGCGGATGAACGCGAGTTTCTCCAATTGAAAAACTTGCAATTGACAGCAGCCCAGCGGGCTGACGCGCGGAATTATGTTCCTGGCATGGTCGTCCAGTTTCATCAAAACGTCGTCGGATTCCAGCGTGGTGAACGAGTGTCGGTCAGTGGGTGTGAGGCGGGCCGCGTCTCTGTCAGACGAAATAACGGCGAAGTTTTCTTTCTGAACTTGGACAAGTCCGCTCAGTTTCAAGTTTATGAATCGCGGCGCATCTCGCTCGCTCCCGGCGATATGATTCGCATCACACAGAACGGGTTCGCCGGAGACAGGAAGCGGCTTAACAACGGTGATTTGAAGCAGGTCAAAGGTTTTACCAAGCAGGGCGACATTAGAATTTCCAATGGCTGGGTGATTTCGGGCGACTACGGAAATTTGACGCATGGTTATTGTGTCACGTCATACAGCGCCCAAAGCAAGGGAGTGGACTGCGTTTTTGTGGCCGAAAGCTCTGAATCATTTCGGGCGGCTGACCGCGAACAATTTTACGTTTCGTCCAGCCGGTTCAGGGAGTCGCTGACGATTTACACCGACGACAAAGCCGCGTTGCTGGATGCGGTCAAGAAAACGTCCCAGCGGCCATCTGCAATGGATTTGGTAAAACAGGAAGCGGTCGCGGCTGGATCGCCGAATGGAGATTTGCAAAAAGTGCAGCCATTGCGCGAAACGCCAGCTATTCAATTCGCGATTTCACAACGGCCTGATGCCGTGAAGGAACAAACCGCATCGCCTATAGAGGAGGACAAGCAGGCCGCGCGTCCAGCGGACATGCGCCAGAGGCGCGCAACACGAACTACACGCCTGTCGTCCGTGCAACGGCTCGCGCCACGTATCGAAGATGTTCGCCTCAAGCAGCATCAACAACGCCGCTCCAACGGCATCCGCCCATAAACGCCTATGACACTCACATCGCCCGCATCACGCACGCAAGAAATCTCGAACGAACAGTGCTATACCACAACGAACAAGTATTGCGCCTGCATCGAGTTCCAATTGGACAAGGAAAATCGCCACGGTTTCCACACCAGCCAGTTGATTCACTACACCATCGGGCCAAATCCGGACGTCCAGGACGACAGGAACGCGCCGCCCCAGAAATTCATGCTTGCATTTTCCACAGCCGACGTGGTGATTTTGGGTTGGCGACTCGAATACCTGGCCACCAAGCTTTGCGAAAGCGAACTTGCCACGGTGCGCATTCTGCCCAAACGCTGCGAAGACCTTGACCGTTTCAAGTCCTTTGTCGCCTCCATAAAAATTATGCCCCTTGAAAAGAAGTAAAGGTGCAAAAGCTGGTAGCCGCCTCTCTCTAGGAAAAGTGGGCAACTGCGGCTCATCGCTATCACGCGTCGCACTTATAACGCACTTCGTTGCCGTCCTCTATTTTCGGCGTGGAAATATCCAGTAACAACAAACCACCGCGCGCAAGGCTTGGGTTGTGCCAGGAATCGCAATTGTCGGCGCATTGACAGTCATTGCGCATCGGAAGTTTTTCCGATTGAATTATACTGTGGCCGTTTTCCTGCCACAGGTGCAATTTGGGCACGGCGGGCCAGTGTGATGCGACTGCACAACCGTCGCGCCGATTTGCAGCCCTGGCTGGCCCCATTTCCAATCGCCGCCACATGGGCCGCCCGTAAGCGCAAGTATTTCCCCGAGCTTTTTCGGCTTCGCGGCCAGCGGGGCCTCAAACGCTGCCGCGAAATCCGTCTTGGATTCATCCAATTCCTGGTCGAGCAGGACGTTGAAATCCAGTGCCAAATTCGTGCTGGTATCGCGGCAACTGCCGTGAAGGCGCGTCAGTTCGTAAAGACAAACGGTGGTCGCGTCACGACCAGCGGCATCGAATAGCACGCCGAGATTTTCACCAGCGACGCCAGCGAGGTTGAGCAATCCGGCGGCATCCAGTTTCCAACTGGTGCTTTGGTCGGGCGGCAACGATTTTACATGGCGTGCGATCAATCCGTCCGACCCGCCTAGTTTCAGCGGTTTAATCCGCTCGTAGTGGATATTCGTTCCGGCATCGGTTTTCTTATAGATGAGGAAGGCCATAGTTTTCCTTCAGGTTTGCCACCAGAGATTTGAGTTCGTCGTCAGTCACTGAACCTTTGCGGCTGGTGGCTGTCCGCCGTATTTCTTCCAGCAACTCGCCCTGCAATTCCGCCGGCAGGCACAAATTAAGATGTTGCAGCCTGTGCCGTAGCAAGGCGCCTCCCGAGTGGCGACCCAGTTCCATCACAGTTGGGGCGTGGCCGACTTCCTCGGCGGCAAAAGGCTCGTAAGTTTCAGGATCGAAGAGCAAACCGCGACAATGGATGCCGGTTTCGTGTCGAAACGCCGTTTCTCCCACCACAGGCTTGTCCGGGTTTAGGGGACGTCCGGAAGCGCGCGCGACCAATCCACTCAACCCGCCGAGTTGGCGCGTCTCCACGCCACAATCAACTTTCAAGGTGAGCCGCGCGGCCATGACCACTTCCTCCAGCGGAGCATTGCCCGCGCGTTCTCCCAAGCCGTTGATCGTGACGCTGGCGCAATCCGCGCCGGAAGCGAGCGCCGCAATGGTATTGGCCGTCGCCATGCCCAAGTCGTTGTGTCCGTGAAATTCCAGACTCAATTCCGGTGAGGCCGCGCGCAGGGCGCTGATGAGGTCGCAAGTTTGTAGCGGATTCAAAATGCCGACGGTGTCCGCCAAGCGCAAGCGGTCAAGCCCGGCTTCGCGGGCCGCGAGCGCAAATTCAATCAAGAATGTTCTGTCGGCGCGTGAGGCATCCTGAGCGCCAACAGATAGAAACTGGAACGCGCCACGAAATTCGGCGGCCAGTTCCGCCAGAGTCCGGAAAACCCAATCGCGATCCTTCTTCCAAGCGCGCAAGTGAAGGTCTGACACCGGCAGTGAAAAATGCGCTCCGTGAACATGGCAACGGGCAGCGGCAAGAAGGTCGGTCTCTTTGGCCCGGCACCAGGTGGTCAGACGCAGGGGCAGGTCGAGGTCGCCGACGGCGTTGATGTCGTCAATCTCGCTCTGCCCCATCGCCGGTATGCCGATTTCGATCTCCGGCACGCCCGCGTGGGCAAGGGCGGCAGCGATGTCTTTTTTCTCCGCGCATGAAAAGGCCACGCCGGCGGCCTGTTCGCCGTCGCGCAACGTGGTGTCAATGAGATGAATTCCGTTCATGCTCAGGCGAACAACGTGGCCGGCGGCAGACCAGTTTTCTCTTCCAGGCTATCGAGGATCGCCTCGGCGGTTTCGATGCTGGCTTGTTTATACCATAAGTTTTCCGGATAAACGACCATCACCGGGCCGCTGTCGCAGATGTTCATGCAGCCGGTGCTCGACACCATGACGTCGTCCAACCCCCGATCCTGCACCTCCATGGTGAGATGTTGAAGCAGGCGCGAGGATTCCTTTTTGTGGCAGACGCCCGCCGCGCCGGTGGGACGAAAACTGCCGCAGACAAATATGTGATGTGCTGGTTTGCTCATAATTATTTAATGATTATTAGTTGATGGTTGCTGGCAAAAAGTGTGTTCAGCTTTCAGTGGAATCGCCGCTGAGAATTTTTCCCAAATGCCGATCCAGATTCATCAAGGCACCAGCGCAACCAGCTTCGCGTGTTTTGACGAGTAGCTTGTCAGACCATGCTTCTTCCTCGACCTGCTCGCTGATGAACCAGT